>DATLIL010000459.1:0-14026 GCA_035539475.1 Polyangiaceae bacterium | reverse complement strand
CTCCGCAAACAAAACAAACGCGAGGCCGCGCGCAGCGCGGCCGAGCAGGCCGAGCACTACTCGCGCGGCAACACGTTTTGGCGGACCCAGGTGACGATGGCGTCCAGGGGCGTGCCGGGGAGGAAGATCTGGGCGACGCCGGCAGCGGTGAGGGCGGGGATGTCTTCTTGCGGGATGATGCCGCCGCCGAAGACCTTGATGTCGCTGCCGCCGCGCGCGGCGAGCGCCTGCACCACTGCGGGGAGGAGGACGCCGTGCGCGCCGCTCAAGATGGAGAGGCCGACGGCGTCGACGTCTTCTTGAACGGCGGCGGACGCGATCATCTCGGGCGTCTGGTGCAGGCCGGAGTAGACGACCTCGAAGCCGGCGTCGCGTAGCGCGGAGGCGACGACCTTGGCTCCGCGGTCGTGACCGTCGAGGCCGGGTTTGGCGATCAGGAGGCGGACGTGACGGTCGGTCATCGATCGGATGCGCTCAAGGTAACCGCGCGTGTGGGCGTAGAGCCAACTGGCGTGGGCGGCGAACCACGTGGCGTCGTGCCCGGAGAGCGGCAAGCACTCGATATGTTGGTGCTTTCGAAGAGGAACGGCAGTTGCTGAACCACGGGCATGTGGATCGCTGCCCTCTTGCCGAGCCTGGTCGCCGCTGGCGTGTTCGTTTCGGTGCTTCGATTGAGGCCGCCGAGCCGGCGCTGATCAGGTGATCAGGTGAGCGCCTGTGCCTATACAAAACTTCAAGTAATTTCTCAAACTTTCGGCGTGTCGCATTGTTGACAGACCGGCCTCGGGACCCGTAGTTTCGGCGCAGCTCGTGGGAAAAAGTGGGGCTGAGTGTCAAGCCAGCCCAAACAAGCCCAGCGAGTGGCACCGAGCAGCAGGTTCCAAGGCAAACAATGTTTCGCGGGCAGTTCGTTCACAGCGTCGACGCCAAAGGGCGCGTCAGCCTGCCCGCGCGCTTTCGCGACGTGCTCGTGGGCGACGGCGACTCGCGCTTCGTGCTCACGCCCGCGCTGTTCGACTCGTGCCTGCACCTCTATCCGATGCGCGCGTGGGAGGAGCTCGAGAAGAAGGTGCACGAGCTGCCCACGCTCGAGCGCAACGCGACGCGCTTCCGTCGCCTGTACATCTCGGCCGCGGTGGAGTGCGAGCTCGACGGCTCCGGCCGCGTGCTGGTTCCGCCGCACCTGCGCGAACGCGCGTCACTCGAGAAGGAAGTGGTCTGGGCCGGCATGGGCCGCATTCTCGAGCTGTGGTCGAAGACTGCGTGGGATCGCGCGCTGACGATGAGCGCGGACGAAGAAGCCGAGTTTCGACAAGCGATGGAGCAGCTCAAGATATGACCATGGCCGCCATCACGATCGACGACGCCGCCAGCGAGTTCTCCCACCAGCCAGTGATGCTGGACGAGGTGCTCAGCGCGCTTTCGCCGCGGCCGTTCGGCGTCTACGTCGACGCGACGGCGGGCGGCGCCGGTCACTCGAGCGCGATCCTGCGTGCCTGCCCCGGTGCGCGTTTGATCGCCTTCGATCGCGACCCGCTGGCGGTGCGGGTGGCGAGCGAGCGGCTCGCGGAGTTCGGCGAACGCGCACGCGTGGTGCACGCGAGCTTCGATCGAATCGGCGCCGAGCTCGCGGCGCTCGGCATCGAGCATGTCGACGGTCTGCTCGCCGACCTGGGCGTCAGCTCCGCGCAGCTCGACGACGCCGAGCGGGGCATGAGCTTCCGCGCCGCGGGTCCGCTCGACATGCGCATGGACCCGTCGCAGGGCGAGACCGCGCTCGAGCTGATCGCGCGCCTCGACCAGGACGAGCTCGCCGACGTCATCTACCACCTCGGCGAAGAGCGCCGTTCGCGCCGCGTCGCGCGCTGCATCAAGCAAGCGCTCGAGGCGGGCGAGCTCGCCGACACGCTGGACCTGCGCCGCGCTGTCGTGCGCGCCGTCGGTCCGCGCCGCGTGGGCGGCGTCGATCCCGCGACGCGTACGTTCCAGGCGCTGCGCGTGGCCGTCAACGCCGAGCTCGAGCAGCTGCCGTCGCTGCTGACGCAGGCGCGCTCGCTGCTCGTCCCCGACGGCGTGGCGGCCATCATCAGCTTTCACTCGCTCGAAGACCGTATCGTCAAACGCGAGTTCCAGGATCGCGGCCTGTGGCAGCGCCTGTCGAGCAAGCCGCTGACCGCGGGTGATGCCGAGCTCGGCCGGAACCCGCGCGCCCGCAGCGCCAAGCTGCGTGCTGCGCGCCGCGTCGAGGCCGAGCCGTCGCTGGGCGAGGAGGAGCTCGAGTGAGGAACGAGAACGTCTTCCTCACGCTCTGGACGCTGGCCGTGGGCGCCGCGACGGCCGCCTTCGTGCTGCAGCTGGCGCTGCGCGTACGCTCGGTGGAGCTCGGCTACGAGCTCGGCCGCTCGCACGCGCACCTGGAGCGCCTGCGTGAGGTGCGTCACGTCCTGGAGCTCGAGCTCAACAGCCACAAGACGCCCGAGCGCGTGGACTTCGTGGCACGCACGCTGCTCGGCATGAGCGAGCCCGATCCCTCGCGCATCCTGCCGGCCGGCACGATGCCGGAACTGCCCGAAACGCCGCCGCCTGCCCCGAGCTCGAGCTCGGCAAGCGCGGAGGAAGCGCAACCCGAGTGAACGAGAGTCTCGCCCGCGCTCGTTGGATCCGCCTGCGCATGGGTATCCTGTGCGGGCTGCTCGCGCTCGGCCTCGGGCTGGTGGTCTCGTCGGGCTTCAGCCTGATGGTGCAAGACGGTCCGGCCTGGCGTGAGCTCGCGGAGCTGCAGCGCCAGCGACGCCTCCACGTCACGCCCAAGCGCGGCAACATCTACGATCGCAACGGCAGCGCGCTGGCCGTGAGCGTCGACGTGCCCAGCGTCAGCCTCGACGCCGTGGAGCTCTTGCGCGGCGTGCCGCCGCAGCAGGTACCGGTGGTCGCGCGCGATGCTGCCAATCGCATCGCCGCGGTGCTCGGCATCGATCCGGCCCAGGTCGAGCGCAAGATCCTGGCGAAGCGTCGCTTTGCCTGGCTCAAGCGCCAGATCAGCGCCACCGAAGCCGACGCCATCCGCGAGCTCGGCACCGCGCAAGACAATCGCCGCGCCGTTCAGGGCCTGGTCGTCGAAGGCGAGGGTCGCCGCTACTACCCGCGGCGCGAGCTCGCAGGCCCCGTGCTCGGTTTCGTGGCGCCGGACGGCGAGGGCAAGGACGGCCTCGAGTACGCGCTGAATCAAGACCTGCAGGGTCACGCCGACGAGCTCCGCGGCCTGCGTGATCGCTCGGGCCGGCTGATCTTCTCGGACGGCATCCAGGACGATCGCGCCTTCTCCGGCCACAGCGTGTACCTGACGATCGATCAGGGGCTGCAGTACGCCGCCGAGCGCGAGCTCGCCGCCGTGGTGCGGACGTTCGAGGCCAAGGGCGGCTCCGTGGCGGTGGTCGATCCGAAGACTGGCGAGATCTATGCCCTGGCCAGCTTTCCGACCTTCAACCCCAACGACTACGGTGCGAGCGAGCCGGAAGCGCGCCGCGACCGCGGCGTGGGCTACGCCTTCGAGCCGGGCTCGACCGCGAAGATCTTCAGCGTGGCGGCGGGTCTCGCCGGCGGCGTGATCACGCCGACCGACAAGATGTACTGCGAGAAGGGCACGCTGCGCGTCGACAACGTGACCATCCGCGACACACATCCCGCCGAGTGGCTGACGATTTCGCAGGTGCTGGCCGTGTCGTCGAACATCTGCGCGGCCAAGATCGGCCTCAGCCTGGGCGGCGAGAAGCTGTACGAGGCCTACCGTCGCTTCGGCTTCGGCGAGGAGACCGGGATCGAGCTGCCCGGTGAGACCGCGGGAACCTTGCGTCCCCGGCAGCGGCCCTGGGTGCAGGTCGAGACCGCGTCGGCGGCCTTCGGTCAGGGCATCAGCGTGACCAACCTGCAGCTGGCGATGGCCACGGCATCGATCGCCAACGGCGGCGAGCTCCTGCAGCCCATCCTGGTGCGCAAGGTGGTGACCTCCACGGGCGAGACCGTGCGCGAGGCCACGCCGCGCGTGCGCCGGCGCGTGCTGCCTGCCCACGCCGCGCGCGCCGTCGCGGAAATGCTCGTCGCAGTCACCGAAGGCGAGGGCACCGGCGTCGAGGCCGCCGTCGACGGCTATCGCGTGGCGGGCAAGACGGCCACCGCGCAGAAGGCCGATCCGGTGACCGGACGCTACTCGATCGATCGCTACATCGCTTCGTTCGTGGGCTTCGTGCCGGCGGACAAGCCCGTCATCGCCATCGCCGTGACCATCGACGAGCCGATGGTCGACCACGCCGGCGGCTCGGTGGCGGCACCACTCTTCCGCCGCGTCGCGCAGATGGGCCTGAAGTACCGCGGCCTCGTGCCCAAGAACAAGGAGCGCGTGGACGTGGCCGAGCTCGGAAGTAGCCCCGATCCCGCCAACCTGACCTACGAGGTTTTGCGCCAGGCGGCGGGGAAACAACCGCCGGTGCAAGAAGCCGTGCCGGCGCTGGCGGCGATCCCCGCAGGGAAAGTCCGCCTGCCCGACATGACGGGCTGGCCGGCGCGCCGCGCGCTACAGCAAGCCATCGAGCTCGGGCTGCGTCCTCGCCTCGAGGGCAGCGGCTTGCTCGTGACGCAGACTCCGGCGCCCGGTTCCGTCGTCGATCCGGGCCAAGCTCTCGTCCTGGTGTTCGAACCCGCTTCATGACCGCCCTCGCCATGGCTATCGCTCCCCAGACCGGCCTCACCACGGCCGAGCTAGTGCATGCGCTCCCGTCTGCGCGACTGCACGGCGACGGCAGCGTTCGTCTCAGCGGCGTGCACCAGGACTCACGCCGGATCGCGCGCGGGGATCTGTTCTGTGCTCGCCGCGGCGAGAAGAGCGACGGTCTGGCCTTCGCGGCTGCGGCCGTCCGACAGGGGGCCGCAGCCATTTTGCTCGACGCGGGTGGCGAGTTGCCCGCGCTCGGCGTGCCGCTGATCGAGGTCCCGGACGCACGGCGCGCGCTCGGCTATGCCGCCGAGGCGATCTACGGCTTCCCGAGCCGCACGCTGTCGCTCGTCGGGATCACCGGCACCAACGGCAAGACGACCACCAGCCTGCTCGTCGAGCACACCCTGGCGGAGCTCGGCGCGGTGCCGGCGCGCCTCGGCACTCTCGGCCTGAGCTTCCGCGGTCGCGCGCTCGAGGGCACGCTGACCACGCCCGAGGCCGACGATCTCAGCCGTACGCTGGCCGAGGTCCGGGACGCCGGAGGCAGCCACGCGGTGATGGAGGTCTCGAGCCACGCGCTCGAGCTCGGTCGCGTGGCGGCGCTCGGCTTCAAGGTCGCGGCCTTCACCAACCTGACCCAGGATCACCTGGACTTCCATGGCGGCATGGATGCCTACGGCCGGGCCAAGGCGCGGCTGTTCGATGAGTTCCCGATCGAGGCCAGCGTGATCAACGTGAGCGACCCCTTCGGCGAGAAGCTCGCCGAGAGCGCGCGCGGCCGCGTGCTCCGCGTGGCTCGCGCCGGCAACGCCGAGCTCGTCGTGCTCGAGGCCAGCATCAGCGCGCAGGGCATCCGCGCGCGCGTGCGCGTGCCGGGCGGTGAGGTCGAGCTGGTCTCGCGCCTGGTCGGCGAGCACAACCTGGAGAACCTGCTGGTTGCGCTCGGCATCGCCGGCGCGCTGGGCTTCGACTTCGCCGCGGCCGCGGCCGCGCTCGGGCGGGCGCCGCAGGTTCCGGGACGGCTCGAGCGCTGCGACGAAGACGGCGACGATCTCGCAGTCTTCGTCGACTACGCTCACACCCCCGACGCGCTCGAGCGTGTGCTGGCAGCGCTGACTCGCATCAGCGCCGGCGAGGTCTGGTGCCTGTTCGGCTGCGGCGGTGATCGCGACCCGCTCAAGCGGCCGAAGATGGGCGCGGCCGTGGCCCGCGGGGCGGCGCGCGCGATCATCACCAGCGACAACCCGCGCAGCGAGGATCCCGCGGCCATCATCGCCGCCATCGAGCCGGCGCTCAGCGCCAGCAGCACGCCGTACGTGGTCGAGCTCGATCGGGCGCGCGCCATCGAACAAGCCGTGCTCGATGCGCCGAGCGGCGCCACGCTGCTCCTGGCCGGCAAGGGTCACGAGCCGTACCAGATCATTGGCAGCGAGAAGCGTCCCTTCGACGATCGCGCCGAGGCCCGGCGCGCGCTCGCCAAGCGCCGGGCGAGGGCAGCATCATGAGCGCCATCCCCGAGAACCACGCCGCTTTCACCGTGGCCGAAGTGCTGGCCGCGACCGGCGGGGCGCTGCAGGGCGGGCTCGAGCGCGAGGTCTTTCGCGGCGTCGGCACCGACACGCGGGCGCCGCTCGCGGGCAAGCTCTTCGTGGCACTCGCGGGCGAGCGCTACGACGCGCACGACTACCTGGACAAGGCGGCCCAGGCGGGTGCGCTGGCCGCGCTGGTCGAGCGCTCCGTGGAGGGCGCGCCGCTGCCGACCATTCGCGTCGGCTCCACGTTGCGCGCGCTCGGTGGTCTGGCCCGGCTCCACCGCCAGCGCTACCGCGGCAAGCTCGTGGCCGTGGGCGGCTCGGCGGGCAAGACGACGACGCGCTCGGCCATCGGCGCAGCGCTCGGTGCCTACCAGGCGGCGGGCAACCTGAACAACCTGATCGGCGTGCCGCACGTGCTGCTCGGCCTCGAGCGCCAGCCCTGCGCCGTGATCGAGATCGGCACCAACGCGCCGGGCGAGGTCGCGGAGCTCAGCTGCATGTCGGCTCCGGACATCGCCGTGCTCACGCTGATCGGGCTCGAGCACACCGAGGGTCTCGGTGATCTCGACGGCGTCGAGCGCGAGGAAGGCGCACTTCTCCGCCACGTCGCCGTCGCCGTCGGCAACGCCGACGACGAGCGCGTCGCGCGCCAGCTCGAGCAGAGCCCGGCGTCGCGCAAGTTCCGCTACGGGTTCGGCGAAGGTGCCGACGTTCGCGCCGTGCGACGCGAGCCGGCAGGGCTCGGCGCGCAGAGCCTGACCGTGGAACGCGGCGGCGAGCGGGTCGAGCTCCGCATCCCACTGCTCGGCGAGGCCGGCGCCTACGCCACCCTGGCGGCGCTCGCGGTGGGCGAGGCCATGGGCGTGGACCTGACTCGCGATCCGCCCGCGCTCGAGCGAGCGCTCGCGCGCGCCGGTGAGCCCGGCAGGTTGCGGCCGATCGAGCTCGCCGACGGCAGCGTGGTGCTCGACGACACCTACAACTCGAACCCCGCCAGCGTGTACGCCTCGATCGCGGCCGCTCGCGAGCTGGCGCGTAGTCGCGGCTCGCGGCTCGTGCTCGTGCTGGGCGAGATGCGCGAGCTCGGCGCGCAGTCGGGCAGCGAGCACGTGCGGGTGGGCGAGGCCGTGGGCGGCAGCAGGGCCGCGGCGCTGATCGCCGTGGCCGGTGACGCCCAGGCCTTCGTGGCTCCGGCTCGCGCGGGCGGCGTGGACGCCTGCTTCGCCGACGATGCCGGCTCGGCCGTACCGCTCGTGCTCGAACGGCTTCAGGCAGGTGACGTGGTGCTGGTCAAAGCTTCGCGTGGTGTGCGCGCGGAGCGCGTGGTCGAGGGCCTGCTCGCTGCGCGAGGGAGCGCCACATGATCTTCGAGCTGCTCTATCCCCTGTCGACGAAGTACGAGTGGCTGTCGTTCCTGAACGTGCTGCGCTACACGCCGTTCCGCGCGATCATGGCGGCGATCACCGCCATGCTGATGAGCTTCGTGGTCGCGCCCTGGTTCATCAAGCGGCTGCGCGGCAAGCAGATCAGCCAGATCATCCGCGAAGAAGGTCCGGAGAGCCACTTCTCCAAGCGCGGCACGCCGACCATGGGCGGCGCGTTGATCCTGCTCAGCATCCTGGTGCCGACCGTGCTCTGGGCTGACGTCAAGAACGCCTTCGTGATCGCGACGGCCGGCGTCACCGCCGGTTACGGCGCCGTCGGCTACATCGACGATCGCCTGAAGATCGAGGGCGAGAGCTCGCGCGGTCTGCCCGGGCGCTACAAGCTGCTCGGCCAGTTCGTGGTCGGTGGCTTTGCCATGGCCTACCTGTTCCTGAACACGCCGGAGCTGCCCGAGCGCTGGATCGAGATCCGCTCGCGGCTGGCGATCCCGTTCCTGGCGTTCGCCAAGCACCCGATCGAGCTACCGGTGCTGCTCTACATGGTGCTCGCGGTGTTCTTCGTCGTGTGGATGAGCAACGCCGTGAACCTGACCGACGGGCTCGACGGCCTGGCCATCGGTCCCGTCATCATCAGCGCCGGCACCTACACGCTGTGGGCCTACATCGCCGGCTCGGTGCTGTTCGGTCGCGAGCTCGCGCAGTACCTGGACATCGCCGGCATTCCGGAGATGAGCGAGCTCGCGGTCTACGGCGCCTGCATGGTCGGCGCCGGTTTCGGCTTCCTCTGGTACAACACGTACCCGGCGCAGGTCTTCATGGGTGACGTGGGCTCACTCGCGCTCGGCGGCGGCCTGGGCATGATGGCCGTGCTGACCAAGACCGAGCTGCTCAGCATCATCCTGGGCGGGCTCTTCTTCGTCGAGGCGGTCAGCGTCGTGACCCAGGTCGTCTCCTTCAAGCTGTTCAAGAAGCGCGTCTTCTTGATGGCTCCCATCCACCACCACTACGAGAAGAAGGGCTGGCCGGAGCCGCGCATCATCGTTCGTTTCTGGATCATCAGCGTGCTGCTCGCGCTGGTCGCCCTCTCGTCCTTGAAGCTCAGGTAAGTGATGGAACTCTCCGGGAAGCACGTCATCGTCGTCGGTCTGGGCAAGAGCGGCATCGCCGCGGCCCGGCTGTGCGTCGAGCGCGGCGCAAAGGTCACCGGCACGGACAGCGCTCCGCGCGACAAGCTCTCGCGCGAGCTCGACAGCCTCGATATCGAGGTCGTGGCCGGCACCCACCAGGGTGTGCGCTTCGATCGCTCCGACCTGGTCGTGGTCTCGCCCGGCGTGCCAGCCCTCGCCGAGCTCGAGGTCGCCTCGGAGGCCGGCGCCGAGGTGATCGGTGAGCTCGAGCTCGCCAGCCGCTTTCTCGACGAAATGCCGCTCGTCGTCATCGGCGGGACCAACGGCAAGAGCACGACCACGACGCTGGTCGGCGAGCTGCTCTCGGCCGCCGGTCGCAAGGTATTTACCGGTGGCAATCTGGGCACCCCGGCCTGCGCCGCCGTCGGCGAAGAATGGGACGCCGTGGTGTACGAGGTGTCGAGCTTCCAGCTCGAGCGCGCGCCGACCTTGAAGCCGCGCGTCAGCGTCCTGCTCAACGTCACCGAGGACCACCTCGATCGCTACCCGAGCTTCCAGGCTTACGCCGAGGCCAAGGGCAACGCCTTCGTCAATCAGAACCACGACGACTGCGCCATCGTCCCCTTCGGCGACGTGATCTGCGAGGAGCAGGCGCGGCGCGGGCAAGGCCGGCTCATCTCTTTCGGCGAGGCCGGCGACTACCCGCTGGAGGGGACGACCGTGGTCGAAAACACGAGCGGCGAGCGCTACGAGCTCGGTGGCTCGCGGTTGCACGGCCGGCACAACCACGGCAACGCCGCTGCGGCCGTCGCGGCGGCGCGCTGCCTCGACGTGGGGCCGGCCAGCATTCGCCTGGGTCTGGGCCGTTTCGAGCCGCTCGGACACCGCATGGCGCTGGTCGCCGAGCTCAAGGGCGTGCGCTACTACGACGACTCCAAGGGCACGAACGTGGGCGCGGCGGTGACCGCTCTCACCGGTCTGCTCGAGGAGCGCGCCGTGCTCATCGCGGGCGGCCGCGACAAGCAGGGGTCGTACGAGCCGCTGGTCGCGGCGCTCAAGCAAAAGGCGCGCGCCGTGGTCGTGATCGGCGAGGCCGCCGAGCGTATCAGGGCCGCGATCAAGGACGAGCTGCCCGTGCACGTCGCCGTGTCGATGGACGAGGCCGTGCGCCAGGCCGCGCTCCTGGCCAAGCCCGGCGACGCCGTGCTCTTGAGCCCGGCCTGCTCGAGCTTCGACATGTTCAAGAGCTACGCCGAGCGCGGCGACCGCTTCGCCGAGGCCGTGCGCTCGCTCAAGGGGGCGCCATGAAGGGTTTCCTCGACGTGTTCGGTGGCGTGCGCCGCGGCCCGGTCGACGTGGTGCTGGCCGCGACGGTGATCGCGCTGCTCGGCTTCGGCGTCGTCATGGTCTACAGCGCGAGCGTGGTCGAGGCCACGGTCGTGTTCCGCGACCCGCAGTACTTCCTCAAGAAGCAGGCGGTCTACGCGCTGGTCGGCCTGCTGCTGGTGCTCGGCATCTCGCGCATCGACTACCACCGCCTGCGGCCCTACACCTATCCGATCCTCGCCGTCGTGACGGGGCTGATGGTCGCGGTCGTCATCAGCGGTCACTCGGCGGGCGGCGCCGCTCGCTGGCTCAGGCTCGGCCCGGTTCACGTTCAGCCCTCGGAGGCGGTCAAGCTCTCGCTCGTGCTGTGGCTGGCCTACTCGCTGGCCAAGAAGCAGGAGCGCATCAAGACCTTCTCCGTGGGCATGCTGCCGCACTTTCTCATGGCCGGCGTGCTCATGGCCCTGTGCCTGCTGCAGCCCGACTTCGGCAGCGCCGTGATGTTGCTCTTGCTCACCTTCACGCTGCTGTTCGCGGCCGGTGCGCGGCTCGGCTACCTGCTCGGCGTGGCGATTCTGGGTGCGCTGTTCGCGGTCTGGGCGGTCGGCACCAGCAGCTATCGCCTGGCGCGCTGGATGGCCTGGACCAACATGGACCAGCACAAGGCCGACCTCGCCTACCAGCCGTTCCAGAGCGTGATGAGCTTCGGCTCGGGTGAGGCGACCGGCCTCGGCTTGGGGCAGGGCTTGCAGGTGCTGTACCTGCCCGAGGCGCACACCGACTTCATCTCGGCCATCATCGGCGAGGAGCTCGGCTTCATCGGCATCCTCTGCCTGTGCGGCGCCTACCTCCTGATCGTGTCGCGCGGCGTCAAGACGGCGCTCGAGGCCGACGACGAGTACGGCTCCTACATCGCCTTCGGCATCTCCGTGCTGTTCGGCGCGCAGGCGTTGATCAACATGGCCGTGGCCATGTCCATGCTGCCGACCAAGGGCCTGACCCTGCCGTTCATCAGCTACGGCGGCTCGTCGCTGCTGGTGAACGCCGCGGCCATGGGCATCCTGCTCGCCATCTCGCGGCGGCCCGAGGGTGAGCGCAACGCCCGCACCCAGGCCGGACCCTTGCCGGAGGCGAGCGCCATGCTCGTCACCGAAGCCGACTACGCGCCGGACGCCGCGCGTCCCGAGCGCCGCCGCCGCGCCGCGGCCCCAGCGGGAGCGACCTCATGAGCCAGAAGACCATCATCTTCGCCGGCGGCGGCACGGGTGGCCACGTCTACCCGATGATCGCCGTGGCCGAGGCCGTGCAGGCGCTGGCGCCGGAGCTTCGCCTCGTCTTCGTGGGGACGTCGCGCGGGCTCGAGGCGCGCGCGGTGCCGGAGCGAGGCTTCGAGCTCGAGCTGATCGAGGTCTTGCCGCTGCGCGGAGGCGGCGTGCGCGGTGCCCTGCGTGGTGTCGTGCGCGCTCTCAAGACGTTGCCCGAGGCGCACGCCCTCGTGCGTCGGCTCGAGCCCCTGGCCGTGTTCTCGGTGGGCGGTTACGCCGCGGGCCCGGTGTCGCTGGCGGCCCGGCTGTCCGGCGTGCCGCTCGCGCTGCTGGAGCCGAACAGCGTGATCGGCCTGGCCAATCGCCTCGTTGCGCCGTTCGTGGCGCGCGCCTACACGGCGTTCCCGGAGTCGGAGCGACACTTCAAGCAGGAGCGCGTGCTGCGCGCCGGCGTCCCGATCCGCAAAGGCTTCGAGCCGCGGCCCTTCGACGGCCACGGCCCACTCCGCGTGCTGGTTCTCGGTGGCAGCCAGGGCGCCAAGGCGCTGAACGAAGCCGTGCCCCGCGCCATCGCCAAGACCGAGGAGCGGCTGACCGTCACGCATCAGTGCGGTCGTGGTCAGGCTGACGGCGTGCGAGAGCTCTACGCCTCGCTCGGCCTCAGCTCGCGCGCCAACGTGGTCGCCTTCATCGACGACATGCCTGCCGCCATTGCCGGCGCCGATCTGATCGTGGGCCGCTCGGGCGCCAGCGCCGTCAGCGAGATCTGCGCCGTCGGTCGTCCGGGAATTTACGTGCCGTATCCGTTCGCGGCCGGCGATCATCAGCGTCACAACGCGCTGTCGCTGCAAGACGCGGGTGCCGGCGTGTGCGTGGCGTCGGCTGAAGCCACCCCCGAGCGGATCGCGGCCGAGATCGATCGCCTGTCCGCGGATCGACGCCGGCTGGCGGAGATGGCCCAGAGCGCTCGCGACCTCGGCCGGCCGCACGCCGCCCACAGCATCGCGCAAGACCTGCTCGAGCTCGCCGGCCTGGGATCGAGCAAGTCCCGCTCGAACGGAAACGGCGGCACAGTCGGTCATTTCCAGACCTTCCCGGGGGTGAACTAACCCATGTTCCGCGGAAGAGTCAGGCACGTTCACTTCATTGGCGTCGGCGGGATTGGTATGTCCGGGCTCGCGGAGATCCTCCGGACCCTCGAGTTCGACGTCTCGGGCTCCGACCTCAGGGAAGGGGAGAACACGCGCAACCTGACCCGACTCGGCGTGCGCATCGACGTCGGGCACCGCGCCGAAAACGTGCACGGCGCGGACGTGGTCGTCTACTCGAGCGCCGTCGCCGTCGACAACCCGGAGATGGTCGAGGCGAAGGCTCACGGCATCCCGGTGATCCCGCGCGCGGAGATGCTGGCCGAGCTGATGCGCGTGAAGTACGGCATCGCCATCGCCGGCTCGCACGGCAAGACCACGACCACGTCGCTGGTGGCCACGGTGCTGCGCGCAGCTGGCTTCGATCCGACGGTCGTGGTCGGCGGCCGCATGGCGGCGCTCGGCAGCAACGCCAGGCTCGGCGCCGGCGATCTGCTGATCGCGGAGGCCGACGAGAGCGACGGCTCCTTCTTGCGGCTTTCGCCCACGATCGCGGTCGTCACCAACATCGACCCCGAGCACCTCGACTACTACAAGACACACGAGCGCCTGAAGGACGCCTTCGTCGAGTTCATCGAGAAGGTGCCGTTCTACGGCCTGGCGGTGCTCTGCCTCGACCACCCGCACGTCCAGGATCTGCTCCCGCGCATCGGCCGGCGTCACGTCACCTACGGCCTCTCGCCGCAGGCGCACTACCACGCGCGGGCCATTCAATTCCGCGGGCTGTCGACCACCTTCGTGGCCTACAAGCGCGACGAGCCGCTCGGCGAGTTCTCGGTGCGCATGCCGGGCCAGCACAACGTGCTCAACACGCTGGCCGCCTTCGCCGTGGCCGACGAGCTCGAGGTGCCGCTCGACGTCGCCAAACACGCCCTGGCGACCTTCCACGGCGTCGCGCGACGCTTCACGATCGTGGGCGAGGTCGATCAGATCGCGCTGATCGACGACTACGGCCACCACCCGGCCGAGGTCGAGGCCACGCTCAAGGCCGCTCGCGGCGCCTACACGGGTCGCGTCATCGTGGCCTTCCAGCCGCACCGCTACACGCGCACCGAGTCGCTGTTCGACGATTTCACGCGCGCCTTCAACGACGCCGACGTGCTGCTGCTGACCGACATCTACGCCGCGGGTGAGGCTCCCATCCCTGGCATCAACTCCGAGCGCCTGACCAGGGCCATCGCCGAGCACGGTCACCACAACGTGCACTACGTCCCCGAGCGCGCGGAGATCGCCGAGCGCATCACCAAGACGGCCAAGCCCGGCGACGTGGTCATCGCACTCGGGGCCGGCGACATCAACCGCGTGCTGCCGCTCGTCGCCGACGGGCTCAAGGCGCGCTCGGGAGGCGGGCCATGAGCAACCGCAAGAAGCCGCGCTCTCATGGTGCGGCCATCTCGGCTCCGCCGGAGGACTTCGCCAGCAGCGAGAGCCCGATCCCGGCTGCGGTCGGGCCGCGTGAGGCGCCGCGCGGTCTTGCTGCTCGCCTGCTCTCCGCGCTCAAGCTCGGTGCCGGCCTGGCGGTCGTGATC
>DATLIL010000458.1:0-1816 GCA_035539475.1 Polyangiaceae bacterium | reverse complement strand
GTCTTGCTGTGTGCCCAGACCTTGAGCGACGAGAGTGCGGCTCCGCTTCAGGCGTTCTTCTGCCTCGGTCTGGCGCGCGCGATCCGCCTCGAGCCGCGCCGCGGCCTGGACGGCGAGCGCGCTCAGCTGCGCCTTGCGACGCGTCTGGTAGCGCCCGGCGTCCTCGCAGAGGCCGGCGGCAAAGTCTCGCAGATTCCGCGACAGTGGGAGCAGACTCGCCAGCTCCGCCTCGTTACTCTGGACGCGCGTCTCGAGCTCGCGCACCTGTGTCACGTCAGCCCACGGATTGCTGAGCACGCCGAGCGGCGCCCCGGCAGGCAGCAACTCGCCGAGCGCCAGGTGGGGACCTTGCAGGACGCCGGCGATGGGGGCTCGCACGGTCGTTGCGGTACGGCCGACGACGGCGCGCAAGCTCTCGGGGACGAGTAGGGGCTTGACGAGCGTGACGAGGCCCAAGGCCACCACACCGCAACCGAACGATGCTTTCAGCGCCTTGCCGATGTTCTGGCGGAGCCAGCGCGGCGCTACCTGGAGGAGCCCAGCTCGAGCGGCGTCGGGGCCGACGATGCTTCCTTGAAGTGTGTTCTGCATTTCACGTCTCACGTGGCGTGGCCACGACACGGGCCGACAACTTTCTGCCGCCTTGAAACAGATTCACTTTGGCGCTCGTGCTCGCCTTCGAGCCCAGTCCCACGACGCGACCGCCGAACACGAAGGTGTCGAGGCTGACGGTCATGGGACAGACATGGCCGTTCGGCGCAACGATGGGGAACTGCGTCGGTCGGACGTACTCCTGCGCGACGAATCCGGCGTTCAGCCCTTCGTGAAGCTTCTTCGACCAAGTGGAGCGGTCTGCGGCGCAGCCGATCGTCACGCCGTCACCGCGAATGTCGTAAGGCTCCTTCAGCACGAAGCGATGAGGCTGCTCGCTGAGCAGTTGTTCGATGTCGTGCTCTCGTCCTTCGAAGACGACACGCTTTCCGGGCGCCAGCTTGCGGGACCAGGGCAGCAGCCGGGAGACCAGAGCTCTTTCTTGTGCCGTGAAGAGCGCTTCCGTCTCCGGCTCCTGCAGAAGCGCGAGGCAACGCTTGTTCTCCAGAACGTAGCGGGCGGAAAATGGGTTGACGTGGCAGAGCCTGCGCTCCGCTATCGCCCGCGCGAACAGCGCCGGGAGCTCGGGGCTCTCCAGCACGAGCGCGTTCCAGTACACGGTGTTGATCTTGTTCCAGACGCAGTGCACCCTGCGGTCTTGCACTCGCGCTGGCCCGTGCGAGAGGTCGAGCTCACGCGGATCAGCCACGACCGTTTCGACACCCAGCGCCGAAAACTCGCGGGCCATTTCCAGGCTCTCCAGATTTGCTTTGCCGGCGAGCTGCAGGATCGCGATGACCGGGTTCTCTGCCGTCCCGCCCCACTCGCGATGGGCCGCCAAAAGCGCGTCGAGCGCAGCCCGCCGGCCGTCCAGCGGCGTGCGCAAGAGCGCCGTATCCGCGCCCAGTACGTCCCGCGAAATGCCCTCGACCAGCGCGTTCAAGCGCTGCGTGAACAAGGTGCCCGCCGGGCAATCAGCGTTGTTCTCGAGGATGCTGAGCGCGCCCGTCTCGTGCTGCAGGTAGCCATCGAGGCGACAGATGTGGACGTTGCGCGTGAAGCCGTGCTGGACGGTCACCAGAGCGTGAGCGACCGGTCCCAAGTCGAAATAGTCGCGCACGGTCGGCTCGGTCAGGTACAGCGCGACCACGCGCTCCAGCAGCGATAGGTAGCGCTCCACCAGCTCGACGTGCTCGGTAAAGCGCGACTCCGCGATCGGCAATAC
>DATLIL010000457.1:0-6384 GCA_035539475.1 Polyangiaceae bacterium | reverse complement strand
GCCGAGGTCGGGGCTGTCGTTCTCGGCGAGGACGTTCTGCGTGTGGTCCTCGTAGACCTGGAGCTCGGCGTCGGGGACTTCCTCGCCGAGGTACTCGACGAGGTCGCGCGCGAAGCGATTCGGCGGGTTTTGTACAGGGCGCAGGCTGGACAACTGAACGAATGAACAGTAAACTGAGTCGACACAAAAGCCAAGGTCCAACTGCTCCGCTACGCTCCTCCACGCGCATGCGCTCCTACGAAGAGATCTTCGAGCTCGGACGGGGCGGCATGGGCGTCGTGCACCTGGCGTGCGGCAGTGGTGCGGTCGGCTTTCAGAACCTCGTCGTCGTCAAACGTTTGCATGCGCACCTCACCGGTGACGAGAAATCGACCAAGCGCTTTTTGAACGAGGCCAGGGTCGCGGGCTTGATCCATCACGCCAACGTCGTCGGCACGCACTACGTGGGCGAGGACGACAACGGCTACTTTCTCGTCATCGACTACGTCGAGGGCCTCAGCCTGGACGATCTCGCCGAGCGCTCCAAGCAACTGGGACGGAGCTTGCCCGTGCCAATCGTGCTCCGTGTCGGGCTCGACGCGCTGGCAGGTCTCAGTGCGGTTCACGAAGCGACCGATCCCACGGGCCGTCTGCTGAACCTCCTGCATCGAGATATCAGTCCGCACAACCTGCTCGTGGGGCGTGACGGCGTGACACGCGTCGCGGATTTCGGCGTCGCACGCACGGATTCGCAACAGACCACCGAGCGCAAGTACCTGATCGGCAAGCTCTGCTTCTTGTCGCGCGAATACGTGCATCGCCAAGACCTCTGGCCGAACTCGGACGTGTACGCGTTGGCGGTCAGCCTGTGGACGGTCCTGATCGGGCACGAGCCCTGGCCCATGGCCGACGAGATTCAGCTCCTGCGCCACATCGCCGACGATCGTTTGCCGCCGTTGTCGAGTGAACGCGAGGTGAGCTCCATGGTCGATGCCCTCATTGCGCGCGGCACCGAACCGGATCGCGGGGTCCGCTTTCAGAGCGCGAGAGAGATGGCCGACGCCATCGAGGACGCCATGGCCGCGGGCGAACGCGTTGCCAGCGCGCGCGAGGTCGCCGATTTCGTCAATGAGCTTGCCGGTCGAGAGCTGTCCGAGCGCTCCGAGCGCGTGGCGACCTGGTTCGCCCTGCGTGGCAGCGTCGAACCCACTGCCGCGGCGCTGCAGGTGCGTCCCTCGCAGGAGCCAACACGTCAGGTCCAGGGCGGGGGGCGTTCGTTGTTCGTGCGCTCGGCCGTCGCTGCCGTGGTGGTGCTGACTGCAGCGGCGACGTTCGCGGCCTTCTCCATGCGCGGAAAGCAAGCGCCGGCGATTGCCGCCAGTGTATCTGCGGCAGAACCTCGCGAGGTCTCACTGCCACTTCGAGCGAGCGCGAGCGTCGTGCCCGAAGCGGCAATCAGCGCCGTGACACCACCGGCGAGCAGCGCAGAGAAATCCATCCAGCCATCATCGGCGACGCCCGCTACCCGTCCCGAGCGCATGCCGAGCAAGATCACGAAAAGGAACCCTTACCGCGACTGATCTTGGTCAGGCCTGACGGGCTCAGTGACACCGTCGCGGCGCTGGCGACTTGGGGACTTTCATACACGTCAGTCCCTTCACGCAGCTACCCCAGTCACCGGTATCCCCGCACAGGGTGTCTTCGACGAAGCCCTCTTGCGTCTCGTCGCACTGGGCGAGGATCGCTGGGCATTCCAAGACCGGATACTGCTGCTCCGTGCCGCCCGAACAGTCGTAGTCGAAGCCCACTTCCAGCGACGCTTCGCTGAACCACTGCATCTGACCTGGAAACACCCGGTCGTCCTCGTCGTCGCAGTCGGCTGTGCCTCCTCCCGTCTGACAGTTAGCGTTGAGCGCGCCGTCCTTGTCGCAATCGCACGGACAGCCGCTGCCAGTGCCACCATCGCCGACCGTCGTCCCGCCGCTGCCGCTGTCTCCAGGCGATCCACCTGTTGCATTATTCCCGCCTTCGCCGCCGGCAGGTGTCGGCATACCACCCGCTCCGACTCCGCCCGCGGGAGTGATGCCGCCTGTGCCGCCGGTACTCTCCGAGCCGCCGCTGCCGCTCTTTCCGCCTCGATTCGCGCTCGGTTCACCGGCCGCGGTGCCCGCGCTCGAATTCGGCGCGTCTGCAGGCTCGGGCAGGTCGTTCAGGATGAGTGAACACTCCGCAAAGAGAAGCGGGCTCAGCGTGGCGAGGACGAACAGCGTCGTTCGCTGACGGAGATGCTTGCCGTCACGCTTGCTCATTTGCGAAACTGGAAGATGGTGACACAGATGCGCGCTGCTCGGCAGCGAAATATCACGCGCGCGCTTGCACTGTTCGCGCTACTGCATGCGAGCGGCACTGCTCTGGCCGATGACGCCGGACGTGATGCAAAACGCCGCGCTGCCGCCGCGTATGACCAGGGAGTGAAGCACTTCGAGCGAGCTCGGTACGCCGATGCTGCGCGTGCGTTTCTCGAGGCCGACAAATTGCTGCCCAACCCTGACGCGTTGACCAACGCGATCGTGGCCGGGCGCAAGGCCAACGAGCACCTGCTGGTGGCGATCGCGGCCGAACGCGTTCTCTCGCGCAGCGACAGCGGAGAGCGCAAGCAGGCACAGGCGCGCGAAGCCCTGGCGGAAGCGTCGCTGCAGCTCGCTCGCCTCGACCTCTCGTGTTCGCCCGCACCGTGTACGCTGATACTCGACGGCGCGTCCGTCCCTGGCGGCAAGCGCTTCGTGCAACCCGGTGTGGTCGAGATCGTGGCGCAGGGAGCGGACGCCAGGCGAACCGAGCGCTTCAAGCTCGCTGCCGGCGCCAACTACGCCATCGCCATCAAGATCGACGAGCCCGAGACGTCGCCGCTCATGACGACCGCGACCGCGACCGCGACCGCGCCGCCGCAGCCCGCTGCCGCTCCGCCGAGCGCGAATCCGGCACCGCCGCCACGCGAGCCCGAGCGCTCGTCCGAGCCGCGGAAGGCTCTTCCTCCCGGTGTCTTTTATGCCGGCGTGGCTGCCACGGCGCTGGCGGCGGGCATCACGACCTGGTCGGGGCTCAGTGCCATCGACACCTACAACGCAGTGCCCAGCCGGCCGACGCAGGATCAGGTGGACGACGCCCAGGCAGAGATCACGCGCACCGACGTGCTGTTTGCCATCACGCTCGGGCTGGGCGCGGCGACGGCGCTGGGCGGCGTGTTCTTCGTCGACTGGCAAGGCGCCGGCAGCGAGGAGCAGACGCTGCGCATCGGCGTGCGAGGCAAGCTGTGACGTCCGGCACGCCCGAAACCTTCGACGCGCTCGCTCTCGAACCAGTGTGCGACCTCGGCCGCGGCGGCATGGGCACGGTGCGACTCGTGCGGCTGCAAGGCCCCGAGCAGTTTGGGCGGCTCTTCGTGCTCAAGCGCCTGAGGGAGGACCGCATGGACGCCGAGGCCGCGCTGCGCTTCGCCTACGAGGGACAGCTGGCGAGCGTCATACGCCACGCCAACGTCGTGCAGACGCACCACGTGGGGCAGGACGAGCGGGGGCTATTCCTCGTGCTCGACTACGTGGAGGGCGCTTCGCTCGAACAGCTTCTCGCCGCGCTGGCGAGCCGTGGCGGACGCGTGCCCCAGCCGATCGCGCTGCGCGTCGTGCTCGACGTGCTGGCAGGACTTTCCGCCGTGCACGAGGCGAAGGACCATGGGGGCCGAGTGCTTGGCGTGATCCACCGCGACGTGACCCTGCAGAATATTCTGATCGGCGTCGACGGCGTCTCGCGGCTGGCCGACTTCGGCATCGCCAAGACCAACTTCAGCCCCGTGCGGACCAATCAGGCCTACGTGATGGGCAAGCTGCGTTTCCTGGCGCCGGAGTACGTGCGCCGAGAAGAGGTGACGCAATCCATCGACGTCTACTCGCTGGGCGTGAGTCTCTGGCATGCGCTCACCGGCAGGGTGCTCTGGCGGGACGCCAACGAGGCGGAGCTCATCGAGCACGTCATGCTCGACCGTGTTCCTCCTGTTTCGACTCATGTTGCCGTTCCTCCGGAGCTCGAAGCGCTCGTGAGCAAGGCGTGCGCACGAGCGCCCGGCGACCGCTTCAAGAGCGCCGGCGAGATGTACGCCGCCATCGAGGGCGCCGGCCTACCCATCGCCACTCACGGCGATGTTGGAGAGCTCGTTCTCGAGTTGTTCGCCGACCACCTCGCCCAGCGGCGGAAGCAGGTCGCAGAGGTGACGGCGCGCTCGCGTCCCTATCAGCCGAAGGTGTACTCGGCGAACGTCAGGCTGGTCACGACCCCGAAGAGAGGCGGGGGGAGCGCTCGAACGCGACGACGCCGGCGCGGCACCTTGTTCGTCGGTGCCGCGGTGCTCAGCACCATCGGCGCCGCGCTCGCCTTCTTCGAGGGGCGCGCTGACGGCGTCGTCGAAGGTCGGTCAGCGCCTGCCGTAGCGGTTGCTGCTCCCGCGACGTTGCCCGCCAGCGCGTCGGCCCCGGCGCTGCCTGCTCCGGCGTCGGAGACGAACGCGGCAGCGCCTCCCCCGGCGCAGACTGTCGCGAATGTTCAGCCAGGGCCGGCCACGGCGGCGCCACGCCGCCCGGGGTCGCCGAGTCGACTGATCAAGAAAAACCCCTACCGCGACTAGCTGGCGTCACCTCCGAAACGGGGATCCGTCCGCGGTGGAATGGGCGAGTTTTGCAGCGCTGAACATCCGCAGCGTCACAGGCGTTGGCAGGCGCGCTGCCTCGTGGTAGACGCCGCGCGAAAGAAAGCACCACCCAGCCATGAGCATCGCAGGCATCAAGGGCAAAATCATCCAGGTCATCGGTCCGGTCGTGGACGTCGAGTTCCCCTCCGGCAAGCTGCCGAAAATCCTGAACGCGCTCAGCGCGACCAACCCCAGCATCTCGAGCGACAAGGACAACTTGATCCTCGAGGTGGCGCAGCACCTCGGCGAGTCGACCGTGCGTGCGATCGCCATGGACTCCACCGAGGGTCTGGTGCGCGGCATGGAAGTGTCCGACACCGGCAACCCGATCATGATGCCGGTCGGTAAGGAGTGCCTGGGCCGCATCCTCAACGTGGTCGGTCGTCCCGTGGACGAAGCCGGCCCGGTCAACGCCAAGAAGTTCTCGCCGATCCACCGCGCGGCGCCCGCGTTCGTCGATCAGAACACCAACGTCGAGGTGTTCGAGACGGGCATCAAGGTCATCGACCTGCTCGCCCCCTACCGCAAGGGCGGCAAGATCGGCCTCTTCGGCGGCGCCGGCGTGGGCAAGACGGTGTTCATCCAGGAGCTCATCAACAACGTGGCCTAGGCGCACGGCGGCGTGAGCTGCTTCGCCGGCGTCGGTGAGCGCACCCGCGAAGGCAACGACCTGTTCCTCGAAATGAAGGAATCGCTGCTCGAGACCGGCGAGCCGGTGCTCAGCAAGACGGCCCTCGTCTTCGGGCAGATGAACGAGCCGCCCGGCGCCCGCGCGCGCGTGGCGCTCTCGGCCCTGACCTGCGCCGAGTACTTCCGTGACGAGGAGGGCCAGGACGTGCTGCTCTTCGTCGACAACATCTTCCGCTTCACGCAGGCGGGCAGCGAGGTGTCCGCGCTCCTCGGCCGTATGCCGAGCGCGGTGGGTTACCAGCCGACCCTGGCCAACGAGATGGGCGCGCTGCAGGAGCGCATCACCTCGACGAAGAAGGGCAGCATCACCAGCGTGCAGGCCATCTACGTGCCGGCCGACGATCTCACCGACCCCGCGCCCGCCACCGCCTTCGCGCATCTCGATGCGACGACCGTGCTGTCGCGCGCGATCTCCGAGCTCGGCATCTACCCGGCGGTGGATCCGCTCGACTCGACCAGCACCATGCTCTCGCCGCAGATCGTCGGCAACGAGCACTACGACACGGCGCGCGCCGTGCAGCGCACCCTGCAGAAGTACAAGGATCTGCAGGACATCATCGCCATTCTCGGCATGGACGAGCTCAGCGAGGACGACAAGATGACCGTGGCCCGCGCCCGCCGCATCCAGCGCTTCCTATCGCAGCCCTTCTTCGTGGCCGAGCAGTTCACGGGCCGCAAGGGCAAGTACGTGCCGCTGAAGGAGACGATCGCGGGCTTCAAGGAGATCCTCTCCGGCGCCCTCGACCACCTGCCCGAGCAGGCCTTCTACATGGTCGGCAACATCGAAGAAGCCAAGCAGAACGCCGAGAAGATGAAGGCGGCTGCGTGACATGGCTCAAGCAGCCATCGCTCTCGAAATCGTGACGCCGAACGGCGTCCAGCTCAACGAGAAGGTCGAGGAGCTGACGGCGCCGAGCGTCGACGGTGAGTTCGGCGTGCTGCCGCAGCACATCCCGCTCCTGGCCGCGCTGCAG
>DATLIL010000456.1:0-2975 GCA_035539475.1 Polyangiaceae bacterium | reverse complement strand
GCCTGGGCCCGCGCCAGCTTGTCGATGACCGAGCCGGCCAGGTCCGCCGACAGCGCGCCGTTGACGATCGGCGCCGGCAGCTTTCCGAGCGTGGTGCGCGCGGTCTGGGCGGTGCCTGTGTCGGCCGAATCGCAGAGCAGGGCGACCACCGTGACGATGTCGGCCGGCTTGGCGCCCGGAATGACCCCGCGCGCGGCCATCGTCCTGAGGGGTGCGGGCGCGTCCGGTGCGAGCGCCTTCTGGGCGGGCGGGGGTAGAAGCTCGAGCGCGACGTCGGAAGCCACGGGACTGTGAAAATGACGAGGGTGAGGTTGGACCGCCGAGGCCCATGCTACCATGCGGTGCTCGGTTTCAAGGAGAAGCTCATGGGAATCATGGATTTCGTCAAGGGCGGTGTGCAGCGCATGATGATCGCCCGCGACGACGCGCAGAAGAGCAAGTTCGTCTTCAAGCATCCCGACCAGACGTTCCCCTTCTGGAGCCAGCTCACCGTCGACTCGGACGAGTGCGCGCTCTTCTTCAAGGATGGCAACTACATCGCCACCTTTCCGCCGGGCCGCCACACGCTCCAGACCCAGAACTTCCCCTTCCTGAACTCGCTGGTGGACCAGTTCACGGGCGGAAACCTGTTCATCTCCGAAATTTATTTCGTGACGATGAAGCCGCTCTACAACCAGACGTTCGGCGATTCGCTCGGCTCGGTGCGTGATCCGGAGCTCGAGATCCGCGTCACCCCGCGCGCGTTCGGCACCTTTTCGTTCCGCGTGCTGGATCCGAGCAAGTTCGTGCTCTGGTTCAACGGTCAGAACACGAGCGATCCCAACAACCAGCGCTGGATCCAGGACATGCTCTTCATGGGCCTGCGCGCCACGCTACGCGACATGCTCAAGGCCGGCGAGCTCAGCCTGCTCGATCTCGGCATGTGCGGCCCCGAGGTGGCGCGCACCATCATCAAGAATTGCCCCGATCTGGCGGGCATCGGCGTGCAGGTGCTCGACATCGCCAAGCTGAACATCAACTTGAGCGACGAGGATCAGAAGCGCATCGACGAGATGCAGGACCAGATCGTGCAGGCCAACGTCGACGCCAAGGCCGCGCAGCGCCGCGTGAAGAAGGCCGAAGCGGAGGCCGCGCAGCGCCAGTTCGCGCTGGACCAGGACTTCATGAACCGGCAGCGCTACGTGAACCAGATGGACATGGGCCGCTACCAGCAATACGCCTCGGCAGAGGCCACCATGGGCCTGGGTCAGGGGCTGGCGCAGGGCGGCGAGGGCGTCGCGGCCGGTGCTGCCGCGGCTGGCATGGCTGGTGGCATGGGTCTCGGCGCCGGCATGATGTACGGCCAGCGCATGCCGATGCCCCCGGGTTACCCGCCCCAGGGTTACCCGCCTCCAGGCTACGGTTATCCGCCGCCGGGCTACCCGCCTCCCGGTTATCCGCCTCAGGCATACGGCCAGCCCCCGGGCTACGGCCCGCCTCCCGGTTATGGTCCGCCTCCGGGGCCGCCTCCTGCGGCTCAGGGCGCGCCGCCGCCTCAGGCAGCGGCCCCTGGCGCGCCGGCCGCGGGCCAGGCTCGCTGTCCCGCGTGCGGTGCTGCAAACCCCGAGCAAGCTCGTTTCTGCGCCGACTGCGGCCGGCAGATGCGCTGACGCGCGCGCGGAGGAAAGCGCCGTGAGCGACCACACGCTGCTGCAATTCGGAGGAGCCCCGGCAGCGCCGGCCGAGGCACCTCAGCAGCGTGTGGTCCGTAGTTGCCCGACGTGCCAGCAGCGCTTTTCTTCGGACGCCCGTTTCTGCCCCTTCGACGGGGAGCCGCTGGCCGAGGCCGGCGAATACGATCCAGCGGCAGATCCTTTGATCGGCTCGATCGTCGATCACCGCTACGAGATCAGACACGTGCTCGGTGAAGGCGGAATGGGCATCGTCTACGGCGTGCGGCACGTGGCCCTGGGCAAGGGCTTCGCGCTCAAGGCGCTGCGCGCGGACCTCAGCCGCGACGGTGAGATCGCCGAACGCTTCATCGGTGAAGCGCGCACGGCGGCGACCATCTCGCACCCCGGGCTCGTGGAGATCACCGACTTCGGCACCATGGCCGACGGCCGCCCGTACTTCGTCATGGAGCTGCTCGACGGCCAGGCGCTGTCGTGGCTGGTGCACGAGGGCGGCGCGATGGCTGCGGGGCGAGCCGTGGGCATCGTGCGCCAGATCGCCGAGGCGGTCGGCGCAGCCCACAACGCGCACGTCGTTCACCGCGACCTCAAGCCCGACAACGTCTACGTGATGGCGGGCAAGGACGGCGTCGATCGGGTCAAGGTGCTCGATTTCGGGCTGGCCAAGGTCATGGGCGGAGGGCGCCGCACGCGCGACGGCGTCGTGTTCGGCACGCCGCACTACATGAGCCCCGAGCAGGCTTCCGGCGAGAGCGTCGATCACCGCGCCGACATCTATTCGCTCGGTATCGTGATGTACGAGCTCTTGACCGGTCGTGTGCCGTTCGAAGCCGACAGCTTCATGGGCGTGCTCAGCAAGCACATCTACATGCAGCCCACGCCGCCGAGCCAGGTGCTCCAATCAGCGCCAGACGTCGGCGCGCTCGAAGGCGTCGTGCTCAGGTGTCTCGAGAAGAAGCCCAAGGACCGCTACCAGAGCTTCGACGAGATGCTGCAAGACCTCGAGCGAGTCGCTGCCATCAGCGCGCCGCCGTCGCTCGAGCTCTCCAGGTCGAGCCGTCCCAGCAGCAGCCTGCCCAGCCTTCCGCCGCAGAGCGCCCGCGTGGCAATCGCCTCGCTCTGGCCGGTCGCCGCTGGCTTTGGTCTCGTCGTGCTCGTCGCGCTCGGCTTCGTCGCCGTGCGTGCCTGGCGCTCGCCAGCTGCTGGTCAGGGGGCGCCTGTCGCATCGGCCGCGCTCGCCCCGTCACGCATCGTGGCGGCGCTCCCGGTCGCGCCCCCCGTGGCCCCGCTCGGATCAGCCGTGAG
>DATLIL010000455.1:0-3127 GCA_035539475.1 Polyangiaceae bacterium | reverse complement strand
ATACGAGACACGGGTGGCGGTGGGTTGGGGTGCGGTGGGACGTCTCGTGTCGTTCACCGGCGCCGCTGTTCGCAAGGGCGCGGCGCGGCTCGAAAATCGTGGTGTTTCGAGTCGCGTCGCGCCCGATTATTGCCCGCTGCGCATTCGACCCATGGGCCGTTCCTGGACAACAAGAGCTATGTTATGAGCTTCGCCGGTCGACGCATGAGCTCCGGGCATACGACGGCGCGGCTGGAGGATACGGGCTGCACGGATGCGGTAGAGGCACCGCTGCGTCTGCTGTGGTTACACGGCGAAATCGCCGGGGAAGCCGTGCTCCGTCACGGCATGGTCCTGGGACGCTCGGCGGAGTGCGCCGTGCAGATCGAGAGTCAGGGTGTCTCCCGCGAGCACGCCGAGATCTCGCGGCAGGGGCCGCTCTGGGTCATCCGTGACCTCAACAGCACGAACGGTACCTACGTTCAGGGACGGCGCGCTCAGCACAGCCCGATCGGGGCCGGCAGCGTCGTGCGCATCGGCGACAGCGTCGCGCTGCTGACTCGACGGTCGCTATCGAGCAGCGCCAGCGAGATCGCCACGGGCCTGATCGCCGGTCCGGAGCTCGCCAACCTGCTCGAGCCGCTGAGTCGTGCAGCGAAAAGTGGCCTCCCGGTCGTGGTGACGGGAGCAACCGGCTCGGGCAAAGAGCGCGTTGCGCACGCCGTTCACGAGTGGAGCGGTCGTCCCGGCCCGTTTCACGCCATCAACTGTGCCGCCATTCCCGCGAACATGGCCGAAGCGGAGCTGTTCGGCTACCGGCGCGGAGCCTTTACCGGAGCCAACCACGCCCACGAAGGCCATCTGCGCGGCGCCGATGGCGGCACCCTGTTCCTGGACGAGATCGCGGAACTGCCGCTCGAGGTGCAGGCCAAGCTCCTGCGCGTGCTCGAGGAACACGCCGTGACACCGCTCGGCGACAGCCGTGCGTCTCCGGTGGACCTCAGGATCGTCTGCGCGACGCAGCAACCTCTGGACTCGCTCGTCGCCAGCGGCCGCTTTCGAGAAGACCTGTGCGCGCGTCTGAGCGGCGTTTGCGTCCACCTGCCGCCGCTCCGGGAACGTCGCGCGGACATCATCGCCCTGTTTCGCTACTTCCTCGAGCGCGAGACCAACGGTCACTCGCCCACGTTCGAGGGTCGATTGATCGAGGCGCTCTGCCTCTACTCCTGGCCCAAGAACGTGCGCGAGCTCGAGCTCTTGACCAAGCGCCTGGTGGCGCTGCACGGCGCGGCGGCGGCGCTCAAACGTGCCCATCTGCCGTCCGAGATCGCCAATGTCACCGTCACCGAAGCCAGCCAGGACAACGGCAGCTTCGCCTCCCGCGACGAGCAGGACCTGCATCGCGTGGTGCTGGCGCTGCGCGACAACGGTGGCAACGTGAAGGCTGCGGCCAAGCACGTGGGTATCTCCAGGCAGCGTGTCTATCGCCTGCTGGCTGGTCGCGACATGGATTCGCTGGTCAGGAACATCACCCCCGATTTCGACAAGAAGCGGTCGGAGACATGAGCGGTCGCTTGCGCGAGGATGGACGTGCGCCGCGCGCAACGTCCAAGGCGCAGCTGGCATTGGGTGTCGGCGCGATCATCGACGACAGGTACGAGGTGACGTCGGCCCTGGGTTCCGGCGGCATGGGCGAGGTTTACGAGGTGATCCACCTCGGACTCGGAAAGCCGTTCGCGCTCAAGTGCCTCAAGGAGACCGCGCTCGACGACGAACGCGCCACGCAGCGTTTCATCAAAGAAATTCGCGGCCTCGCCGCCGTTCACAGCGAGTTCGTCGTCGCCATCTGCGACTGCGGCAGGCTGGACAACGGGTCGCCGTACTTCGTGATGGAGCGGCTGCGCGGGCAAGACCTGCGCAAGGTTCTCGCCGAGTCCGACGCGCTGGCAACGGAGCGCGCCGTGCGAATCGCCATCGACGCCTGCCTTGGTCTGCAGGCCGTGCACGACGCCGGTCTGGTGCACCGCGACTTGAAGCCAGAGAACCTGTTCGTCACCCTGGAGAACGACGACAGCGAACGCTGCAAGGTCCTCGACTTCGGCATTGCCAAGGAGGTGGGTACTGGCTCGACCAAGCAGCACTCGCTGATCGGCACACTCAAGTACATGGCCCCGGAGCAGCTCGCGGATCCAGGCGGCGTCGGGCCGGCGACGGACATCTACGCCCTCGGCGCCATCCTCTACGAGTGTCTCGCCGGCCGCCCCCCGCAGGTTGCCGAAACCGAGCCCGAGCTGATGTTCAAGATCATGAACGGGGAGCCTCCGGCGCTGGCCACGCTGCTCCCGTCGCTGGACCCCACGCTGTGCTCGATCGTGACCCGCACGCTCGAGCGCGACCCCGAGCGACGGTATCCGTCGGCGGTCGCCCTGGCTGGCGCACTGTCCTCTCGCCTCGTTGATTACCGCGACGACGATCAAGGTGGCAGCATCGCTCCGCAGGCTCGGGGTGGGCGAAAGCTCTGGGTCTTCGCCGGGCTCGCTGCTTGCGTCCCGCTCGGACTCGCGCTCGCCTTCGTGAACCGTAGCTCGAGCGCCGAGCCGCCGCCGTCTGCCTTGCCCAGCGCCAGCCCGCGCATCGAGCACGTCGCCGTCGCGACGCCCTGCCCCGCCGTCGAGCCCGCCGCCGAACCACCACCGTCGGCCGCACCCGCGCCCGCAGCGCCGACCTCCGTTCATCTGCGCAAGGCCGGCGGCGTTCAGCCAACCGCACGCAGTGTGCGGCCCACCATGCCCTCACTCGATCAGGTGAACCCCTATGAGTGAGCGGGCCCGGGCGTGGCTACTTTCCGCGACGTTGTTACTGGCTGCGGCGCCGGCTGCGGCCGAGCAATCCAAGGAGGCTGCAGCCCATTTCTCGCGCGGCCTGGAGCACGCCAAGCAAGGCGACCTCGAGAGCGCGGCCAGCGCATTCGAGGCGGCGTATCGCCTCAGTCCACACCCCGCCGTGCTCTACAATCTGGGCCAGACCTACGCTTCTCTGGGGCGTCCCGTCGAGGCCGTGCGGGCGCTGAAGCAATACCTGGCCGAAGCCGAAGGCGTGACCAGCGCTCGGCGCGCGGAGGTGGGCGAGCTGATCGCCTTCCACGAAA
>DATLIL010000454.1:0-23265 GCA_035539475.1 Polyangiaceae bacterium | reverse complement strand
CGCTGGCCGAAGACGAGCAGCTGCTCGACGTCGCCGGACTACCGCTCGGCGCCCGTGCCCGGCGTGATCTCCTGCTGGCCAGCGCGCTCAAGCTCGAGATCGGGCGACTCGAGCGGCGCGGCTCGCGGCTCTCGGTGCCGTAGTCGGTCGAGAACGTGGGGGCAGGGCACAAGGTGCCGGCCGGTTTCAGCCAGGAGCGCGAGCTCTGGCTGCACGTCGAGGTGCGCGATGCCGCTGATCGTCTGATCTACGAGGTCGGCGCCGTCCAGCGACCGACCGACGATCTCGCTGACAAGCGCTTCTTGCGTATCAACACCGACGACGGCCTGCTCGACGCTCAGGGCCGTCCGCTCGGGCTCTTCGGCGCGGACATCGCTGACGGTCCCGATGTGCCGCGCTGGTCGCCGCCGCCCGAGCTCGGCGGCCGGCGCTTTCGCGGTCGCGGTCTCGTCAACTTTCAGAACGGCTTTCTGCGCTGCGTGAAGTGTATCGGTCGCGTGACGTCCGACGGTCGTTGCGAAGCCCTGCCCGGTCAGGAGTTTTCGCGCGCCGCTCGCTACGACGACGCCGCCTACGACCTGGACACGGGCGAGTGCAATTCGAACCTGCGCGGCCGCGAGGCGTTGCTCGAGACTTTTTTTCCGGTCGGTGCGCTGGACGCCGGCCGCGGCGTGACCAAGGCACCCGACGCGATCATCGATACGCGCTCGCTCGCGCCGGAGTCTGCTGTCGAGTACGTCTACGAGCTCGACGTCGGGCGCGCCGCCGGGCCGTTTCGCGTCGAGGCCCGGCTGTTGTTCCGCGCCTTCCCGCCCTACCTCTTGCGCGCGTTCATCGACTACGAACGTCGCCAGACGGCGCGCGGCAAGCGCCCCTCGGGTCCCTTGATCGACGAGCGGGCTCTCGAGCGCCTCGACATCGTCGAGGTGGCGAAGGTGGCGAGCGCGGGAGGCTCGACGTGACGGCGGTGCTCGGTCAGGCGGCGCGCCTGTTCGAGGCGCCGCTGCTGCGGGTGCTCGACGAGCGCGGACGCCACGACGTGGCCGCCACCGGACGCCTGCGTCGCGGCGACGAGGGCCACGTGCTGTACTGCGAGGGCGAAGCAGCCGACACCTTTTACGTCGTGCTCTCGGGCGAGGTGCGCATCGTCTCGCCGCCGGGTGCTCGCGCGGCGTCGCGCGTGCTGAGGAGCGTGCGGCAGGGCGCCATCTTCGGCGAAGAAGCGTGCGAGCCCGGAGCCGAGCGGCGCGCGCGCGCCATCTGCTTCGCGCCGTCCAGCGTGTTCGAGGTGCCGCTGAGCGTGTACCGGCGCTCCGCCGAGCGCTGCGGCGCCGAGCGCGATCTCGCTCGCGAGGAGCGCGGCGTGGCTCGCATGGAGCTTCGGGATCGGCTCCTGGCGCTCGACTGCGCCGACGACGAGCGCGCGCTCGAGCTCTTGCTCGATGCCGGTGCGGTGCGGAGACCCGAGCGCGGGGTCCGGCTCTACTCCGCGGGCGACGCTGCAGCCGACGCCTTTCTCGTGCTCGACGGCTACGTCGAGCTGCTGTCGGCCGGCGAGCGCCCGCGTGTGACGGCCTACCTCACGCCCGGCGACGTGTTCGGTCACGACGAAACGAGCGTCCGGCGCAGCGCCGCGGTGCCGCTCGGTCCGTCTCGTCTGCTCGCCATCCCGCAGCGTTCGCTCGGCCAGATTGCGCGCGAGGTGCCGCGGTTTCTCGCGCGCGCCGATCGCCACGGCGAGGCCAGGAGACGTCTGCCGATCGCGCCCGACCAGGGCTCGCAGCGCCGAACCCGCCTCGCGGCGCTCGAGCTCGATCGCCTGAGCGAGGCGCGCTCGCTGCTCGCTATCGATCTCGAGCTCTGCGTGCGCTGTGGACAGTGCTCGTCGGCTTGCGCCAGCCACCACGACGGTGTCTCGCGCCTGGTGCGGCAGGGCGCCAAGATCGCGAGCGCCGCCGCGACCCCCACGGCGACGGTGGCCGAGCGCTCCTTGCTCTTGCCGAGCAGCTGCCAGCACTGCGTGCGACCGAGCTGTTTGCCGGAGTGCCCTACCGGCGCCATCGGCCGCGCCGACGGCGGCGAGGTCTTCATCCGCGAGGACCTTTGCACTGGCTGCGGCGCCTGCGCACGCGCCTGCCCCTGGGAAAACATCCAGCTGGTGCCGCGTCAGGACAAGGCGCCGCTCGCGACCAAGTGCGACCTCTGCGCCGGATTCGAGGCTCCAGCTTGTGTCCACGCCTGCCCGACGAGCGCGCTGACCCGCGCCGCGCCGGAGAAGATCTTCGCGGAGGTCAGCGCGCTGCGCGGTGCGCCGAAGTCGGGCGTGTTCGAGCGCTCGCGTCGCTCGCGCTGGCTTGGCGCGGCGCTGCTGGCGCCGGTCGCGCTCGGCTCCCTGCTCGGCAGCGTCTGGCTTGCGCAGCAACCGCGGGGCGCGGGCAGCGCGCTGGCGACCGGCGTTGCGGCGGGCCTGATCTCGCTCGGGCTGTTGCTGCACGGCGTACGAAAGCGCTGGCGCAACCGGCGCGCCGCGTCGTCGCAGAAGCTCGGCGACCACACCGCGTCGCGACTCGCATCCTGGCTGCGCGCGCACGTGGTGCTCGGCGTGCTGGCGCCGCTGTGCGTGCTCGCCCACGCCGGGCTCGGTCGCGGCGGCACGGCATCGGCGCTGGCGCTCTGTTTCTGGGCCTGCTTCGCGCTCGGTCTGGGCACGGCCGCGAGCTACCGGCTCTTGCCCGCGCGGCTCACTCGCCTCGAGCGCCGCGTCGTGCCGCTGGAACAGCGCGCTCGCGAGGCGGTGGAGCTCGAAGATCGCCTGCACGCCGCCGTCAGCCGCGGCGGCCCCGTTGCGCGCAAGCTGTTCGAGCGCGTCGTCGCGCCGTACCTGCGCTCGCCGCTGACGCCGCTGCGCCTGCTGCTCTCCGGCCGAAGCCTGGCCGCGGAAGAGCGCGCGCTCGGGGCGCGCATCGAGCGCCTGCTCCAGGGTCGCGGCCAGCGCGAGAGCGAAGCCGTGCGCGAGGAGCTCGGCGCCGCCGTCGAGCTAGCGGCGCGGCCGGTGCGCGCTCTGCTCGAACGCACGCTCGGGGCGCTGCCCCTGGCTCACGCGCTGCTCGGCGCCATGTTCGCCGTGCTGCTCGTGCTGCACGTGATCGGAGTCCTGCGGTGAGCGACGTGGTGCGCGCGCGCGCCTTGCTCGTTGCCGTCCTGGCCGCCGCGTTCGGGCTCGCCGCCGCGCTCTTCGCCAGCGACGGCGCCGGGCGTGTGCTCTCGCCGGCGCCGGTATCCGAGCCACATCAGCGTGCCGGGCTCGCCTGCTCGAGCTGCCACGGGACCGAGAGCATCGCTCAAGCCTGTGGCAGCTGTCACGGCGCGCGACGTTCGGCTCGTGGGGGGCACGCGCGGCTCTCGGCGCGCGCCGAGCTCGACTGCAACGACTGCCATCGCGCCCATGGCGCAGAAGGCGTGCGCGTGGACGAGCGCGGCGCGTTGCGGCACTTCGTCGGCGCCGACGAATGGGCCCACGACGCGGCGGGAACGTCCCTTGCGCCGGGGGCCGCCTTGCCGCTGATCGGGCGCGAGCGCTGCGGCGCCTGCCACGACGCTACCCGCGCGAGTGATCCGGCGGCGCACTGTTTCTCGGCGACGTCGGCGCACAACCTCTGCTTCGACGAGCACAGCGAGAGCAGGGCAGGGCACGCGGCGCTGGCGGAAGTGGCTCGCACCGTGGCGCAGAGCGATGTCGCCCGCAGTCGCTCCGCGTCGCTCGGACGTATCGCCTGGCAGCTCGGAACGGCCTTCGGGCTCGGGCTCGTCGCCTTGTTCGTCGTGCGCCGCCGGAGCAGGGGAGCTCCTGGCTCCGCCACCGCCGCGCCGGCCGTCGCGACCCGCAAGCGCCTGCCCGTGATCGACGCCGCACGCTGCCTCGGCTGCGCCGCGTGCGTGGAGGCCTGCCCACACGACGTGCTCGAGGTTTCGAGGCATGTGGCGCTGGTGGCGCGACCGGACGCCTGCTGCGGTCTAGCGCTCTGCGCCGAGCGCTGTCCGAACGGCTCCCTCAGCCTGAGCGAAGGTGAGCTCGACGCGGACGCGCCGCGACTGTCGCACGACCTCGAGTCGCTCACGGAGCCGGGCGTGTTCCTGGCCGGCGACGTCACCGGCCAATCGTTGATTCGCAGCGCCGTGCGCCAGGGAGCGCGGGCGGCGCAGGCCGTCGGGCGTTCTCTCGCCGGCTCTCCGAAGAACCGCGACAGCGACGTGTACGATCTCGTCGTCGTCGGGGCTGGCCCGGCCGGTCTCGCTGCGGCGCTCGAAGCCAAGAAGCTCGGCCTGCGCGCCGTCGTGCTCGAGCAGGGGCGCCTGGCCGAAAGCATCCAGAGCTTTTCGCGCGGCAAGATCGTGCTCGACGCAAGTGCTCCGGACGAGGCCCTGCCGCTCTGGGTCGGCGAGTGCGAGAAGGAGGAGCTCGTGCGCCGCTGGCTGCGGGTGGTGCGCTCTGCCGCTCTCGAGCTCTGTGAGCGCACGCGTGTCTCGAGCTGGCGCAGGCTCGCGGATAGGGGCTGCTTCGAGGTCCGCGCCAGCGACGATACCGCCAGACCGCTGCTCGCTCGGCGCGTGCTCCTGGCCTTCGGTCGCCGTGGTAGCCCGCGCAAGCTCGAGGCTCCCATCCCTGCCGGAGCCGAGTCGCGCGTGCACTACTCGCTGAGCGACGCGCGGAGCTTCGCCGGACGGCGTGTCGTGATCGTGGGCCTGGGCGACAGCGCCATGGAAGCCGCGGTGGCGCTCGCCCAGCAGAACGGGACCACGGTCGACGTCGTCCACCGTGGCAGTGAGCACCGCCGCGGCAAGCGCAGAAACATCGCAGAATTCCGCAGGCTCTGTGACGCCGGCCGGGTGAGGGTCCACTGGTCGGCCGAGGTCAGCGCGATTACTGCCGACCAGCTCGTGCTCAGCTCGGACGGCGCCGAACGCGCTGTCGGCTACGACGCGCTGTTCGTCATGATCGGCGGCGCCGGCAACGACGACCTACTACCCCGAGCGCGCAGCAGCGGCTAGGCTGCCGGGCGGTGAACCCCAGGGCTCAGCCGCTCGTCATCGGCGTCGCCGAGTGTGTCGACATTCCGGCCTGGAAGATCCGCGGCTTGCCCGCCAAGGTCGACACCGGCGCTCGCAGCTGCGCGCTGCACGTCGAGAATCTGCGCGAGCTGCCGGGCGGCCATGTGCGCTTCGACGTCCCGCTCTCGCCCGGTAGCCCCGACCGCTGCATGACCATCGACGCGCGCGTCATCCGGCGGGGCCGGGTGCGCTCCACCAGCGGTGAGGCCAAGCCGCGCCTGTTCGTCAGCGCTCGTATCCGCCTGGGGCCGCTGGAGCGCCAGGTCGAGCTCGGGCTGGTGGACCGGCGGCAGATGCAGTTTCCGATGCTGATCGGCCGCAGCGCCATCGCGCGCGCCTGTCTGGTCGACGTCAGCCGGACGTACCTCATCACTGGCCGCCCGAAATCCAAGAAGCAGCGCGAGCTGCAGCGTTCGATCGCCGCACGCGAAAAGCGCGTGGCACGCCGCAAGCCCGACGCCTCGCGCGTGCTGGCCAGCCACACTCGCGACGGTGGCAGAAAGAGGTCGCAGTGAAGATCGCGATCCTGTCCCGCAACGCGGGCGCGTACAGCACGCGCCGGCTTCGTGAGGCGTGCTTGCGCCGCAACCATCGCGCGATCGTGCTCGACACGCTGCGCTTCAGCCTGCTGGTAGACGCCGAGCGCCCGCGCCTGTTCTACAAGAACCAGCCGCTCAGCCGCTACGACGCGGCGTTGCCGCGCGTCGGTGCTTCGATCACCGCTTTCGGCTGCGCCGTGGTGCGGCAGCTGGAGCAGATGGGGATGATCGTCCTGAACAGTGCCCAGGCCATCGCGGTGGCGCGCGACAAGCTGCAAAGCCTGCAGCTGCTGAGCGGCCATGGCATCTCCATCCCGGCCACCGCCTTCGCGCGCGATCGTTCGAACGTGGCGCCGTCGATCGAGCAGGTGGGTGGGACGCCGGTCATCATCAAGCTGCTCGAGGGCAGCCAGGGCGTGGGCGTGATCCTGGCCGAGTCGCCCAGCGTCGCCGAGGCCATCGTGCAGACGCTCCAGGTCGCACGCCAGAACGTCATCATCCAGAAGTTCGTGCGCGAGAGCCGCGGCCGCGATCTGCGCGCGCTCGTGGTCGGTGATCGGGTGGTGGCCGCGGTGTCGCGCCTGGCTCAGGGCGACGAATTCCGCAGCAACGTGCATCGCGGAGCCCGCGCCAGCACGGTCGCGCTCGATCCGGTGCTCGAGCAAACGGCCATCCGCGCCGCCCGCGTGATGGGGCTCGAGGTCGCGGGCGTGGACATGATCGAGAGCGACGAGGGCGCGCAGGTGCTCGAGGTCAACGCGTCGCCCGGGCTCGAGGGCATCGAGTCGGCCAGCGGCGTCGACGTCGCCGGAGCCATCGTCGCGCGCCTGGAGGAGCTCTACCGCGTGCGCCCCGACGCCACCCCGCCCGCCGCGCCGGCCCTGCGGCACTGAAGTGATGCCCAGAGCCAAGGTCCTGCCCGTGACCCGGGAGAACTGGGGCGATTTCGAGCGCCTGTTCGCGTCGCGCGGTGGGCCTCACTACTGCTGGTGCTCGCCGTATCGCTTTCGAGACGCCCAGACCCTGAAGAGCGCAGAGAAGAAGGCCGCCATCCGGCGCCTGGTAACGGCCAGCACCCCCGTTGGCGTTCTCGCCTACGTCGGCGACGAAGCCGTGGGCTGGTGCTCGATCGCGCCGCGCGAGACGTACGTGAAGCTCGAGCGCTCGCGCACGATGCCGCGCGTCACGCCGGGCGAAACCAGCACCTGGACCGTGCTCTGCTTCTTCGTGGCGCGGCCGCACCGCGAGCGCGGGATCAGCTTGGCGCTCTTGCGTGGCGCGGTCGAGTACGCCCGAAAGAGCGGTGCTCGCGTCGTCGAGGGCTACCCCCACGACACGGCCGGCATCAGTGCGACGCATCGCGGGCACTCGAGCGTCTTTGCTGCGGCTCGCTTTCGGGCCGACGGCAGCCGCTGGTTCAGAACGCTGCGAGGATGATCTTGCTGCTTTCGAGCGGCCGCGGTAGCCCTTGCCCGCCAAAAAGAGGGCAGAGATATGGTGGAAAATCTCACACACTCGTCGCCGGTGGACGAACGGCGCGGAGCGCTGCCGCGCTTCGGTCTCGCCCTGGTGTGCGCACTCCATGCGCTGCCGCTGAGCTGGGCCGCGCTCGTCTTGCCGTGGCGCTCTGCGTCGTGGTTCACCCTCGTGGTCGGGCTGCTCGCGCTGCTGCACGTCGCGGTGCTCGTGCTCGCGCTCGCTTCGCGTTCTCGTGCGCTCGCGCTCGTCTGGAAGGTGCTCGCGCTCTACTCGCTGCTGGTGCTGGCAGCCGTCACCTGGATCGCGCTGACCTCGGCGTTCTACTTGATCGGGCTCTACGGCGGCGTGGGGCGCGCCGTGGCGGGAGGCCTGTTCGGGGCCTGGGCGGTGTGTGCGCTGCTCACGCTGCCGATCTCGTGCTGGGGCCTCGCACACACCTTCGAGCTCTCACCGCTGCTGCGGCGCAGACTTGGGCTCGGCGTGGGAGCGGCTTTCGTCGTGGCAGGAGCCAGCGCCTTGCTCGTGACCCGGAGCGCCAAGGCGGAGAGTTTGCAAGCGGCGGCGCCGGAGGCCTTCGAGCGCGCCTTCAAGGCCGGGCAAAAGGGGGCCAAAGCCGACGAGAAGGAAGCTCCCTCGCTGTTTCATGCGCTGCCCGCGGCCTGCGTGGAGCCGCTCGACGGCGCCGGCCTGACCCTGGTCGTGACCTCGCTCGATCGCGAGCAGAAGCCGGCGGCGCGCTGCGTGCAGGCGGCGGAGATGGGCGCGCTGATCTCCCGCCTGCAAGCGGTGTTGAGCGAGGGCGGGGCGCCGCAGGGGCCCGCGCTGCTCGACCTGGTCACGGGCGTTCGGCCGTTGCCGCGTCTGCACCCGGTGCTGGATGCGTTTTCGCTTCGTCCGGCGCACGACGGCGTCTGCGCCGAGCGGCGCTGCCTGGCGCCGTGGCAGCTCGTGGCGCTCGACGCCTTCGGCGACCACACGCCGCTGCCCGCGCTGCGGGACGCGCGTCTGGGTGTCTCGCTAGAATGGCTGGCGAGCGTGTTCACTGCCCCGCGCGACCGGCTGATCGGCATCGAGACCGAGAGCTACGTGCTCGAGGGCGGTGTGCTCGAGCGAACGGACCGCCAGGCCCCGGCTCTGGAGCGTCCGAAGGCGCTGGCGTCGGCGCTGCGCCGGGCCGAACGCCACATCGTGGACGCTCAGCAGGAAGACGGCGCGTTTCGTTACACGCTCGAGCCCTTCAGCGGACACGCCGACGTGGCCGCGCTGAACGTTCCGCGGCAGGCTGGCACTGCGCTCGTGCTGTGCGAGCTCGCCAGCAGCAAACCGGCTGACCAGGTGGCGCGGCGAGCGCTGCAGCAGCTTTCGACCTTCGAGCAACGCGTGGGTGACGTGTCGCTGGTGAAAGAAGCGGGGCCGCGCGCGAGGCTAGGGGCAACGGCTCTGCCGCTCGTTGCGTTGATCGCTTGCCGCGAGCGCCTGGGCCCTGACAACGACGAGCTCATCGCGCGCATGACCCGGGGCCTGCTCAAGTTTCAGCGTGAAGACGGCGGCTTCTTCTCCGATCTCGATTTCCGCGACGTCTCGGGGCACGGGCCGCGCGAGTCCTTCTACGGCGGTGGGCAGGCCGTGCTCGCGCTGGTGCTCGCCGAGCAACTCGCGGCGAGTCGCGAGCTCGCGGCCATGCCCGAAGTGGGTGTGCTGCGGAGCGCGCTCGAGCGCGCCATGGACCGCTACTCGTCGCGCTACTGGCCGCAGGCACTGCGTGACCTGTTCTTTCTGGAGGAGAACTGGCACTGCCTGGCGGCGCGCGCTGCGCTCGGCTCGCATCGCCACGACGCCTACGAGCGGTTCTGCAGCGACTACGTCGCCTTCAAATCGCGTCTCATCCTGGGCGAAGCAGAGGGGACTCCGCCGGAGCGGATCGGCGGCTACAGCGTCAGCAACGTCGTTCCGCCGCACACGACCACTTCAGCTGGCTTTGCCGAAGCTCTGTCGGCGGCGATCGCCGTCAAGCGCGCCCGCGGCGAAGACACTGCCGCCGACGAGGTACTGCTCAAGCAGGTCCTCGGCTTCGTCTTGAGGCGGCAATGGACCTCCGACAGCTGCGTGGCCTGTGCCCCGGGCAAGGAGGCCGTGGGTGGTTTCTCCGAGAGCGAAGCGTCGCCCATCATTCGCATCGACTACGTGCAGCACGCCATGGCCGCGCTCGGCCACGGCGGGCGAGTGCTCGGGATCTTGCGCTGACTCATGTCTCGCGTCGCCGCCTACGGATTCGGATTCGCGCTGCTCGCCGCCGTCGCCGCGCCGGGCTTCGGCGATCCCAATCAGGACTCGTACCCGCTGTCGACCTACCCGATGTTCGCCCGGCCGCGCGAGAAGCCGCTCTTGCACTTCGTCGAGGGCGTCGACCAGCGCGGGCGTCCCGTGCGGCTGCCGCCCGGGCTCGTGGCCAACGCCGAAGTGATGCAGGCGGCGGCTCGCGTGCGCCGCGCGGTCGCGGCCGGCGAGGAAGCCAGCGCCAGTCTGTGCGCCAGCGTGGCCGAGCGCGTCGCTGGCAGCCGTGAGCACAAAGAGGTGGTGCGGGTGCGCATCGTCTCGGCGCGTTTCGACCCCATCCGGTACTTCGAGGTCGGGCCCGAGCCCGAAGAGCGCACCGTGCACGTGCAGTGCAAGGTGAAGAGGAGGCGCTGATGACCGAGCTCCTCGGCGCCATCGATCGCTTCTGGTACCGGCCGGCACCGGCTGCGAGGCTCGCGCTCCTGCGCATCCTGGTCGGCGCTTTCGCCGTGGGACTGCTCTGCATTCGATTCCCGAGCTTCAGCAGCGTGGCAGGCTTTGCGGCCAGCGAGTTCCACGGCGTCGGGCCGGTCGCGCTCTTGCCGGGTCCGCTCCCGCCAGCGCTGGTTTACCTCGCTCTCGTGGCCGCCATCGTTACCGGTGCCGCCTTCGTTGCTGGCTACCGCTACCGCGTCACGGGTCCGCTCTTCGCTCTCTTGCTGCTGTGGGTGACGAGCTACCGCTGCTCGTGGGGCATGAAGTTTCACACCGAAAACCTGCTCACGCTGCACGTGTTGCTGCTCGGCGTCGCGCCGGCGGCCGACGCGCTCGGCATCGACGCCAGGCGGCGCGGTGACGAGAGCAGCGAGCCGCATGGCCGCTACGGCTGGGCGATCCAGGCCATGTGCGTGATCACGGCGGCCACCTACGTGCTCGCGGGCGTCGCCAAGCTCAAGCTGGCCGGCATCGACTGGGCCGGCGGTGACGTGTTGCGCGCCCAGGTGGCCTACGACAACCTGCGAAAAATCGAGCTCGGCAGCCTGCACTCGCCGCTCGGCGTGCTGCTCGCGGGCTCACGTCGCCCGTTCATGATGCTGGCCGCGCTGACGCTGCTGCTCGAGGTCGGAGCGCCGCTGGCGCTTCTGGGCGCGCGCGCCGGTCGCGTCTGGGCCTTTGCCGCCTGGTCGTTTCACCTCGGCGTGCTCGCGCTGATGTTCATCGCCTTCGCTTATCCGCTGTCGTTCGTCGCCTACGCCTCGTTCTTCGAGGTCGAGCGACTGCTCGAGTCGCGCCCCTACCTCTGGCTGCGCACGCGGCTGCGGCTCAGTGGAGCGTGATGGTGAAGAGCACGCTCGGCATGATCGAGACGTAGTCGATCTCGTTCCCGTCCTCGTCCTCGAGCTGGACCTTGGTGGCTTGCAGGCGGAGCAGCCAGCCGCCGCCCCACTGCTTGGCTACCCAGATCTCGTAGCCGGCGCCGATCATCGCGCCGTAGCCGACGCCGGTGAGCTCACCGGCACTGTCCGACCTTCCCGGCGAGAGCAGCACCACGGTCGGCGAAAATTGTAGATGGATGCCGTACTGCGGGCGCACGTAGAAGTCGATGAACGGGCCGACGGTCGTGAAAGCGCCGAACTCAGCCGATTCGTCGGGGCCATCCGAAAAGTCATAGTTGAGCGCTGGCAGGAGCAGGCCGTAGCTGCCCACGCCGAGCACGATGCCCGCCACGGGAGTGCCGCCCAACGCGAACTCCACCGGCACGGTGAGACCGGTCGTCTTGACGTCGCCGCCCAGAGAGTCGCCGCTGGCCTCGCCGTACATCCAGCCGCCGCCGACGCCGAAGCGCAGGTAGAAGCCGTCGTGATAGTAGTTGCCCGTCCTGATCTGGTCGTTCGGGTTGATCGGCTCGTACATCTCGTCGCGGCGCGCCGTGTTGGTGTAGCTGGTCGTCCAGCGCGGGCCGGGCGCGGCCTTGGGAGCTGGCTGCGCCGCCGGGCTCGCCGCGGCAGCGCGCGGGGCTACACACTGTCTGTCCGCCGTGCACGTCTCGCCGGCAGCGCACGGCGGATTGCAGGCCGAGACACACTGCGCCTTCACACAAACGAAGCCAGCCCGACAGTCGGGCACACACGTTGCAGGCGGCGGAGTGCTCGTAGTCGGAGCCGGCGTCGGAGCGGGGGCTGGCGCTGGAGTCGGCGCGGGTGCTGGAGTCGGCGCGGGCGTCGTGGTGGCCGGTGCCGTCGTGCCCGCGTCTTGTGCATGGGCCAGCGTCGTACCGAAGCCCAGCAAACAGACCGCTTCGATCAGAGATGATTTCCGCATCTACCGTGAGCGAGCACGGTAGAAAGCGCGGCCGAGCAGGTCAAGGGCCGCTAGAACGCGAGATCCGAGGCCTTGGCCTGGTTGCTGCGCACGGCGGCGCGGCCCGACTTCGTGCTTTCGGCGGCGACCCCGGCGGGCGGCGGTGTGGCGAACGCATCGGCTGCAGCGCCGAGCGCGGCTTCCTGGCGAGCGAAGTCCTTGTCGACGGCGGCCTTCCTCGGAGCCGGCGCTGCCGCCACGGCGGCCTGGCGGCGACTCTTCACCTCGTCGAGCGCGCGGTCGAGCTTCTCGCGCGCCTGTTTGCTGTCGCCGCCCGCGAACAGCCGGTTGGCTTCGGTCAAGGTGCCGACGGTCGAGCTACGACGCATGCGCTCCTCGACCAGCGGGTCGAGACGATCGCTGGCGGGGCCGTCGACGACGTTGACCGCCAGCGCACCGCCGCACTCGCCCTTGCGGCCGCTGCCCGCTTCCTCGTACTCGAGCCGTGCCTGAACCAGCTCGTGCTCACCCTTGCGCGATTCGTTCACGCGCACCCGCACCAGCACCGTCTTGTCCTCCTTGCTGGCCACGGTGCCGAGCGGCACGATCAGCCGATCGCCCTCGCGCCGGAAGCTCCGGTCCATCACCTCGACGAGCTCGACGCCGCGCGCCGGATCGAGCTCGAGCGTGGCCTCTCGCGCCACCGCGCGGCCCAGGCCCTCGAGCTCCTCGTCGAAGATGGCGGGCAGGCTGGCGGCGTTCTCCACGAAGTAGTGACGGCCGTTCGACTGCCGCGCGATCTCGGCCATGATGCGCTCGTTGTACTCGACGTCCACGCCCACGGTGGTGACGCTGGCGCCCGAGCGGCGCACGTCGTCGGCGATCTGACCGAGCGCCGTGATGTCCTGCGCGCCGGTCGTCGGCTCGCCATCGCTGAGCAGCATCACGCGGTCGATCATGCCGCCCTTGCGCCGCAGGGCCTCCATGCTGGTGCGCAGCGCACACGAGATGCACGTGTTGCCGTTGGAGGTGATGCGCGAGATCTGATCGAGCACGCGCTGGCGCTCGCCGCCGCCGAGCGCGGTGGGCGGCACCAGCAGGTTGGCGTCGTTCGAGTACTCGACCACGCTGACGACGTCGTCGTCCTGCAGGCGACTCACGGCGCCGCGCGCGGCCTGCAGGGCGTTGTCCAGGCGCTTGCCCGCCATCGAGCCCGAGCGGTCGATCACGATCACGAGGTGCATCGGCGCACGACGGCCCTCGCCCTGATCGGTGCCGGTGACGCGGAAGAGTGCGAACGTCTCGCCCTCCTTGTCGGCAGACAGCTCCTGGTGACCGATACGCCCCTCGAGCTTGACCACGTTGCCGTCGCTGAACTCGCCGGCGGCCTTGATCTCCGGGCGCTGGTCGTCCCTGCGCCACTCGTCGCGGCTCTCGATCCGCCGCTCCGGATCGGTCAGCGACCACACGGTCATGCTCGACAGCATCATTCCGAGACCAGCTAGCAGCGCAACCGAACGCACTCTCATGACGAACTCCTCCGGCTCCTCCAGAAAAACGCGCCGACCCGAGCCCGGCTTACAGCCTGGCGGGCAGCACTCATCGGATACGGCCGAGCCGCCCCCACGATCTGAATGTCGCGCTGAAAGTGCCTTGGGGGCAGGGCCCCCCAGATTCAACCCACGAGCTTGCGGGCGCTGGCGAGGAGCACGCAGACGCTCACGACTTCCATCGCCGTCTCGACCTGCGAGAGGGGCGGTAGCGACGGCGCGATGCGGATATTGCGGTTGCGCGGATCCTTGCCGTACGGAAAGGTGGCGCCGGCGCCGGTGAGCTTCACGCCGGCCTCGTCGGCGAGCTTCACCACCTCGGCGGCGCAGCCGTCCAGCGTGTCGAGGCTGATGAAGTAGCCGCCGCGCGGATTGGTCCAGCTGGCGACGCCGGTCCCGCCCAGGTTCTGCTCGAAGCTCCGCGTCACGGCTTCGAACTTCGGGCGCAGGAGCGCTGCGTGCTTCTGCATGTGCTTCAGCATGCCGGCGTAGTCGCCGTAGAGGCGGACGTGGCGCAGCTGGTTCACCTTGTCCGGGCCGATGCTCTGGATGCCGATGTGGCGCTTGATATCAGCGACGTTGTCGGGGCTGGAGGCCAGCGCCGCCACGCCAGCGCCTGCGTACGAGATCTTGGAGGTCGAGGCGAAGACGAGCGGGCGATTGAGGTGGCCGCCCTGGGCGCAGGCCGCGAGCACGTCCAGCAAGAAGTCGCCCTGCGCGTAGAGGTGGTGCACGGCGTAGGCGTTGTCCCAGAACAGGCGAAAATCGGGCGCGGCGGCCTTCATCGCGCCGAGCCGGCGTACGACGTCTTCCTTGTAGGTGGTGCCCGTGGGGTTCGAGTACTTGGGCACACACCACATGCCCTTGATGCTGGCGTCCTCGGCGACGAGCTGCTCGACCGCGTCCATGTCGGGGCCGTTCTCGTCGAGGTCGACGTTCACCATCTCGATGCCGAAGTGCTGGCAGATGGCGAAGTGCCGGTCGTAGCCCGGCGTCGGGCAGAGGAACTTGATCTTCCCCTGCGCCCAGGGGCCGGCGCCGTCCGGCACGCCGTGCAGGAGCGCGCGCACGACCGCGTCGTGCATCATGGTCAGGCTGGAGTTACCGCCCACGACCACCTGCGCCGGGGACGTCTCCAGCATCTCCGCGAAGATGGCCTTCATCTCCGGCAGGCCGTCGAGACCACCGTAGTTGCGCACGTCTGTGCCGTCGGCGGCCTTCTTGTCGCTCGGCTCGAGCACGCTCAGGAGCTCGTCGGCCAGATCCAGCTGCTCGGCGGAGGGCTTGCCCCGCGTCATGTCGAGCTTGAGTCCCTGCGCCTTGAAGTCGACGTAGCGGGCCTGATATTCGGGCAGTTTGCCGACGATTTCGCTGTTCATGGGCAGCGGAGCACTAACAGAAACGCGACGTGCGGGCTAGCGCGCGAAGATCGAGCCAGCGGTGCGCTCGGGAATGCGTTGCCAGCGCGCGTAGCTCGCCACGACCCGCGCGCGTAGCTCCTTGACCGTCGCGTGATCGCCCAGACCCCGCGCGAGCGCTTCGATGATGTAGCCCTCGGGCGCCATCAGATCGCGCGTCATGACCAGTGGCTGCGAGCCGAGGTCGCTGAGTGTCTCGGAGAAGTAGGGCGCCGAGCGGCAGGCGAACACGAATGAGGGAACCGCCTGCGCGGTGGCCGTGGGCGGCGTCAGGGTCACGCCGTCCATCAGTCGGTTGTGTCCGGCGTAGCCGACGACGTGGACGGGCACGCGTCGCGTCTGCCCCTCCTGCTCGAAGACGGCCTCGGCGCCCTGGCCCGCGAAGCGGTAGAGATCGAGCACGGCGTCGTCGATGTGTTTGCCGTGGACGGCGCGTAGCACCACGAGCTGCTCCACCGTTGCGTCCGCGCTCTTTTCCGGGTCCCAGGCGGAGGCCTTGACCCAGCGCCGGTAGACGAGCTGCTCGAGCACAGGGCCCTCGCCGGCCTGCCTGGCCACGCGCTGCCAGCCCTGCTTCCTGGCGGTTTCGTCGAAGTAGCGCCGGGCGCCGAAGGCGCGCCCCCAGTAGAGGTTCTTGTCGAGTGAGCCCGGATCGCCGGCGCCCTGACCGCCGCAGGCAATCAGCGCGCTATCGCACAGCGCGACGACGACGAGCAGCGTGAGCGGCTGGCCGCTGCGGACGTCGTCGACGATCGCCGGGTAACGCTCGGTCCAGCGAGGCTGATCGGCACGAGCCCGTGGTGAAAAGGCCGCAAAGCAGAGCAGCCCGAACAAGAGCAGAGCGAACTTTCGCATCACACCTTACATCGCCGAGGGCTTAGAGTTCGTGACAGGCGAAATGACGTCCTTCACGAAACCGGGCGATCACCCCGACTTCTTTCGGTTGCCACCCCCGCCGGGACGCTCGCGCGAGAGCACCATCCGGCTCGATGCCGAGGGGCGTTTCTGGCACGAGGGGGAGCCGGTGACGCACAGCGGTATGGGCCGTGCCTTCGCCAGCTGGATCAGCCGCCACCCGGACGACGGGCGTTTCATTTTGAGCAACGGCTACGACTGGAGCTATTTCGAGGTCGAAGGCGCGCCCATGTTCGTGGAGGGCGTTCGTTTCGACGACGGCCGGCCGATTCTCTGCTTGTTCGACGGCAGCGAGGAACCGCTCGATCCCGAAGCGCTCTGGAGCGGGGAGCGCGAGGCGCTCTACACGCGTGTCAAGGGTTCCGAGTTCGAGGCGCGATTTCAGCCGAGCGCTCAGGTCGAGCTCGCCCCGCTGCTGGTCGAGGACGAGGCGGGGACGGTGATGCTCGAGCTTTTCGGGCGAAGATTTCCCGTTCCGCACCGGCCCTAGGCGCCCCCCCAAACGTTTCCGTCTCGTGGTAAAAGGAGCGCCCCCATGCGCGTACTCGTCGCCGATCGCCTGTCCGAAGATGCCCTGGATGAAATGCGCACCTTCGGCGTGGACGTCATCTACGACCCGACCCTGACCGCCGACCTCTTGCCCGTCGCCCTCGACGGCGTGAACGTGCTCATCGTGCGGGGCACCGCCGTCACGGAGTCGGCGATCCGCAGCGGCCGGTCGCTGAACCTCGTCATCCGCGCCGGGGCGGGCGTCAGTAACATCGACGTCGCTTCCGCCAGTGAGCGCGGCATCTACGTCGCCAGCTGCCCGGGCAAGAACGCCTCCGGCGCGGCCGAGCTCGCCTTCACGTTGATCGGCTGCCTCGATCGACGCGTGCCCGACGCGGTGGCCAGCCTGCGCGCCGGGCGCTGGGAGAAGGACGAGTTTGCCAAGGCCGTCGGTCTGTACGGCCGCTCGATCGGCATCCTCGGCCTCGGCCACGTCGGCAAGCTCGTGCTGCGCATGGCGCAGGCGGCCGGCATGAATGCCTACGCCTACAGCCGCTCGTTGACGCCCGCGAAAGCCGCGGAGCTCGGCGTCACCCGCGTCGGCTCGCCGCTCGAGCTGGCCCAACAATCCGAAGTCTTGAGCGTCCACCTCTTGCTCTGCGACAAGACGCGCGGCGTGGTCGATCGCAAGGTGCTCGAAGCGCTTCCGGACGGCGCCATGTTCGTCAACACCGCGCGCCACGAGCTCGTCGACTACGACGCGCTGCTCGAGCTGATCCCCAAAAAGGAGCTCCGCGTCGGCATCGACGTCATGCCCGGCGAACCCGCCGTGCGCTCGGGCAGCTACGAACATCCGATCCTGAAGAGCGGCCTCGTCTACGCGACGCCGCACATCGGTGCCTCCACGGACGAGGCGCAGAACGCCATCTCCGGCGAAACGGTGCGCATCCTGCGCAGCTTCTTGACCAAGGGCGAGGTGCCCAACGTGGTCAACATCCATCCCAACACCTGGGCGCGCTACCAGCTCGTCGTGCGCCACATCGACAAGGTCGGGGCCCTCGCCAACGTGCTCGGCGTGCTCAAGCGCCACGGCATCCACATCAACGAGCTCGACAACACCATCTTCGACGGCGGTCGCGCCGCCTGCGCCAAGATCCGCCTGGAGTCGCGCCCCAGCGACGCCTGCCTCAGCGAGATCATGGCCTTCAGCGACGAGGTCCTGCACGTCGATCTCGTCACGCTGCCGAACCTGGCCTGATTGGTTGTCGGGGTGAACACCCCGCAGCTCGCCGCCTGCCGCGTTGCCGCCTGACCGGTAGCCTACCTAGGGCAGCAGGATTACCCCCTCGCACGAGGACGGCGGCGTCAGGGTCACGTCCTCCGGGTGGGGGACGTCCCAATCGGAGCAGGGCTTGGCGTCGATCTCAGCCAGACACTGCTGGTAACTCGGACGGACGGCGATCGCGTCCTCGCAACGTGCCCCGGCGGTCACGCCGTTAATGCAGGTGGCGAGACTTTCGCCGCGCTCCGACTCGGTGAGCGTGCCGATCATCACCATGCAGCCGATCGCGCGATTGCAAAGGCGGTCGGTGAGCGCCTTGCATTCTGGCGTTGCGTCCCCTGCCTCCGGCTCGTCGTCGCCATCCCCGCCACATGCGACCAGCGTCGCGAGCATGATCGCCACGATGAACCAGGGCGTCCGTCCCTTCATCTACCGCGACGGTACTCGATCGTCACCTATGAGGACAGCGTCGGCAGCTCCGCCGCACGTCGCTGCTTGCATCGGCCAGTCAGAAGCCTGACCTTTGCGGCATGGCGGATGACAGTGACGACTTCGCTGCCGCTACCGAGTTCTACTTTCATCGGCCGCCCTATCCGGACGAGGCCATTGAATGGATCGCCCAGCGGCTCGCGCTGGACGGCCGGGGCCGGCTCCTCGACGTCGGCTGCGGCACCGGCCACGTCTGCCTGCGCCTGGCCCAGCACTTTGCGGCCACCATCGGCATCGACCCGAGCCGACCGATGCTGAACGAGGCGGAGGCCATCGCCGCCAGGCGTGGCATCCAGAGGGTCACCTTCCAGCAGCTGAAAGCCGAGAACCTCCCCGCCGATCTTGGCTCGTTTCGAGTGATCACCTTCGGTGCTTCCTTCCACCGCACGGACCGGCAACACACGGCGGACATCGCTCACGCCATGCTGGAGACTGGAGGAGCCCTGGCTTTGCTGTTTCCTGCCTCACCCTGGCGCAGCGAGGTGGCGTGGGCCCGAGAACTGAAACAGGTGGTTCGCGACTACACGGGTAAGGGCGTCGGCGAACCGTTCGAGCCGAGCCAGACCTTCGTTCGACGATCCAGGTTTGGCGACTGCCAGGAACGCGACTTTCGCCAGGAGCACGTCTGGACCGCCACCGCGCTCGCCGGCTGGATGAAATCCACCTCGCTCTGCGCGCCCCTGTTTCTGGCCCAGAAGATGGAGGAGTTCGAGCGCGCGCTGATCTCGCGTCTGATGAGGGTTCAGTCCGATGGGCTCTTTCACGACGTGCTCGAGACCAGCGTGGTGATCGCGATCAAGAAGTAGCGGTGCTCAACGACGGGCTGCGGTGTTCAAGGCGACGCATGACCTGGCGTGTGGACGAGCGCGGCAGGCAGCGAGCCGCGCCGTGTTCACCCAATCCAAGGACGACGCTGGATCAGTTCGGTCCCCACTTCGTGTCGGGGTTGACCAGGACGACGCCTTGCGTCCGGAGGTACGCGGCGATGCGTGTCCAGCGCTCCTGTTCCGCCTCGACGAAGCGCGCGCCCCAGTCGGGTCTCGACGCGATGCTCTCGTCGGTCTCGGCGCTGTACCATTGCTCGATCGCGTCGGATTCGAATGCCACGCCGCGTGCCGCGAGGTAGGCAATGAAATCGTCGAGGATCGCGAGCGAGCGGTCGTCTCGACTGAGCTCGAAACAGCGGCGAAGGTCCGGGCACAGGTGCGAGCAGGAGCCGACGAAGAAGGCCTCCCAGCCCGACATGGCGATGTAGGTTTCGAGCTCCTTGACGGCGTAAATCAAGCGCTCGACGTCATCGAGACCAGCTTCACCGGTCGAAGGCTTCAGCGCCTTCAGATAGACGGCGCGAGGATCGAGGGAGCGCATCCCTCGCCTTCAGTGGTGATGGCCGTGGCCGTGCCCGTCGTCACCGTGATCATGATCGTGATCGTGATCATGGTCATGATCGTGGCCGTGATCGTGGCCGTGATCGTGGCCGCCTTCGCCGTGCACGTGACCGTGCTCGAGCTCTTCCTTGGTGGCGTCGCGCACGCCGACGACCTTGACGGCGAAGGAGAGCTTCATGCCAGCCAGCGGATGGTTGGCGTCGACGGTGACCTCTTCCTCGTCGACCGCGATCACGGTGAGCAGGCGCGAGCCGTTCGGCGTGTGCGCCTGAAAGCGCATGCCGACCTGCACGCTGCCGTCGGGAAAGCGATCGCGCTCGATGGCCTGCACGAGCTCCTCGTCGCGCGCGCCGTAGGCGTCTTCGGGTGAGACCTCGACGTTGAGCGAGTCGCCGGCGCTCTTGCCCTCGAGCGCAGCCTCGAGTCCGGGCACGATGTTGCCGAAGCCGTGCAGGTAGGCGAGGGGGCCCTGGTCCTTGGATTCGTCGATCACGCTGCCCTCCTCATCGGTCAGCGTGTAGTCAATGGTGGCAACCTTGCCTTCGGAGATCTGCATGGGGGCCGGAGCTTACGCCGGGACCGGCGTCCGGCGAGTCAAAAATTACCCCAGGAAATCCAGCCACTTGGGCGTTCTTGCGCGAACCGAGGCTTGGGGCTACAATCCGCGCGCACATCTTGGACGGATCCCAACGGACCTCCTAAACGGGTCCGTTTTTTTTTCTCTCGTGCTCGCCCTCACCTACATGCGCATCGCTCACGAAAAGCTCGACGGCCTCTCCCGGGACCGCGTCGTCGAAGCTGTTGCGCCTGTGCTTGACGCGCACGGTGTCGACTGCGTCGAGCTCGCCTGGAAGACCGACCGCGGCTCGCGCGTGCTCGAGGTGACGATCGAGAGGCCCGGCGCACGCGACGTCGGGGCGGGCGTGACGCTCGAGTTGTGCACGGAGATCTCGCGGGACCTGTCAGCCGCGCTGGACGTGGCAGACTGCATTGGTCAGAGCTATCGCCTGGAGGTCGGTTCACCCGGCGTCGAGCGCGCGCTCTACGGCGCCGAGGACTTCGCCCGCTTCAACGGGCAGGCAGCACGCCTCAAGCTGCGCGTACCGCAGCGAGGACAGTACGTCGTGATCGGACAGCTCCACGGCCTCGATGAGGCCGGGCGCATCGTCTTCGAGGATGAACGTGGTGAGCTCGTGAACATCGAGCTCGCCGAGATCGAAAGCGCGAGGCTGGTCTTCCAATGGAAGAAGCCGAGCGCAGTCGGCCGCGGCAAGAAGAAGCAGCGGCACTCAGGGAGCAAGTGAGATGGCAGCAGTACAGCCGAGCATTGGTGAGAACCTGGGCAGCATTGTCGAGGCGGTGGCCCAGGAGAAGGGCATCGACAAGCAGGTCCTGATCGAGACCATGGAGGCGGCGATCCTCAAGGCCGCTCAGGCAGCCTTCGGTCCGACCCGTGAGCTCGAAGCGCGCTTCAATCCCGAGACCGGCGGCATCGACCTGTTCCAGTACATGACCGTGGTCGAAGCGGTGACCATGCCGGAGCGCGAGATCTCGCTCGAGACGGCGCGCAAGCACGGCCTCGAGGCTGACGTCGGCGAGGAGCTCGGCTTCCAGGTCTTCTGGCATCCGCGCGACGCCGAGCGCGCCAAGCAGCAGGACAAGGAGTTCGGCGCGCTGCTCGAGATGAAGCAGGCGCGCAGCCAGTTCGGCCGCATCGCGGCGCAGACCGCCAAGCAGGTCCTGCTCCAGCGCGTGCGCGACGCCGAGCGCGACATCATCTACAACGAGTACAAGGATCGCCAGGGTCAGCTGATCCGCGGCATCGTGCGGCGCTTCGAGAAGGGCCACACCATCATCGTGGACCTCGGTCGCACCGAGGGCGTGCTGCCGAGCAAGGAGCAGACGCCGCGTGAGACCTACCGCCCCGGTGATCGCATCGTGGCCTTCGTCAAGGCCATCGACCGCGACGCCCGCGGCCCGATGGTGATCCTGAGCCGCTCCTCACCGCACATCGTCGAGAAGCTGTTCGAGGCCGAGGTGCCCGAGATCTACGAGGGCATCGTCAAGATCGTCGCCGTCGCTCGCGAGCCGGGCTCGCGCAGCAAGATCGCCGTGACCACGCGCGACTCGGACGTCGATCCGGTGGGCGCGTGCGTCGGCATCAAGGGTTCGCGCGTGCAGGCGGTGGTGCAGGAGCTGCGCGGTGAAAAGATCGACATCGTGCCCTACGACGGCGATCCGGCGCGTTACATCATCAACGCCATCCAGCCCGCCGAGGTGAACAAGGTCATCGTCGACGAGGCCGATCACCGCATGGAGCTCGTGGTGCCGGACGAGAAGCTGTCGCTGGCCATCGGGCGCAAGGGCCAGAACGTGCGTCTGGCCTCGCAGCTCACCGGCTGGAAGCTCGACATCATCAGTGAGAGCAAGTTCCAGCAGATGGAGGACGAGGCCCTGATCGCCCTCCGCGAGATCGACGGCATCGACGACGATCTGGCCAAGTCGCTCTACCGTCTCGGCTTCCGTGCGCTCGAGGAGATCGCCGAGGCGCCGGTCGAGGAGCTCGTCGGCATCGACACCATCGACACGCCCGAGCTGGCTCAGGAGCTGAAGAAGACGGCCGAGAAGGCCATGGAACGCACGCGCCAGGATCGCCTGCGCGAGGCGCTCTCCACCGGTCTACCGCTGACCGACAAGGACAAGCTCCGCTTCGTGCGCGGCGTCGGTCAGCGCACGCTGGCGATGCTCGAGGACGCCGGCTACACGAGCGCGCAGCAGATCGCGCGCGAGGATCCGGACCGGCTGGCGATCAGGTCGGGCCTCGGTAACAAGAAGGCCCGCCAGATCCAGCAGGGTGCGCAGCACTTCCTGGCCAACGAGGCCAAAGAGCTCGAGCTTGCCAAGGCGCAGCTCGAAGCGGGAGGTCCGGCGTAAGCGTGGCTGAACGGACCTGCATCGGCTGTCGGGCGACCGGGGCTCCGGAGGAGCTCGTGCGCCTGGTGCTCGGCCCCGAAGGCGAGGTGGCCTGCGACCTCGGCGGTGGGGCCTTCGGGCGCGGCGCCTGGGTGCATCCCAGGCCCGAGTGCCTGGCGGGCGCCGTACCGCGCGGCCTGGAGCGAGCGCTGCGTGGCAAGGTGAACGCGACGGCGCACGGCGTCGCCGCGCAGATGCGTTTCACGGCCGGGCGGCGGTTGCTCGCGCTGTTGTCTTCCGCGCGCCGCAGCAAGAAGGCGGCCGTGGGCACCACGTCCGTCAAGGAGGCCGCGCAGTCGGGCTCCGCGCGGCTTTACGTGGTGGCCGTCGATGCCAGGGCAGCAGCTGATGCGCCCTGGATCGAGCAGGCCGTGGCAGATGGTCGGGCTATCGCGTTCGGTACCAAGCTCGAGCTCGGTACGACGCTCGGTGGACTGGAAGAAGTAGGCGTAGTGGCAATACTTGATGACGGCTTGGCGCGGGCCATTCACCGCGCACACGGTCTTGCGACCTTGCCCGAACCGCGGCCCGCGCGCGGAGCAGAGATCCTTACGACGGAGGCTAGATGACCAAGCTGCGAGTCTACGAGGTGGCCAAAGACCTTGGCATGGAAAACAAGGCCCTCGTCGCGTTGTTGCAGTCGGTAGGTGTGTCCGAGGCCCGCAACCACATGAGCGCGATCGGCCCCGAGGCGGTCGAGCGGGTCAAGCGCCACCTCGAGAAGCAGAAGGTACAGGGTCCAGTCGTGGAGGAACGAATTCGTCCAACCGTCGTCAAGCGTCGCGCCGTGGGTCGCCCCGGCGATGCTTCGGCTCCAGCTCATTCGCGTCCGGTGCCGCCGTCCGAGCAGCACGACGAGCCGGTGGCCTCCGCGCCCGCGCCGTCCGCGCCGTACTCCGCACCCATGCCCGACCTGCGATCGTCGCCGATGTCCGCACCGATGTCCGCGCCGCTGCCGGCGCCGCTGCCCAGGCCGACGCCCGAGCCGCCGCCAATCTCCGCCGGTTCTCCTCAGAGCGCGGCGGTCATGCGCGCTCCCGCGCCAGCTCCCGCGCC
>DATLIL010000453.1:0-2830 GCA_035539475.1 Polyangiaceae bacterium | reverse complement strand
CAGGACGGGAAAGCGGAAGTACTGGTTGTACAGATCGATGAGCGTGCTGCCCAGCCCGGCGCCGCCGAGCACTCCGATCGCCACACCGATGGCGCCGATGGCGAGTGCCCACTTCAGGTAGTGCCACCCGAGCTCGCGGTTGCTGTAGCCCAGCGCCTTGAGCGCCGCAATCTGCGGCCGCTGCAGCGCGAGCGCGCGGGTGAGGGCCACGTTGAGGATGAAGGCCGCCACGGTGAGAAAGATGAGCGGGAGCAGGAAGCCGAAACTCTGCAGCTGGGCGAGCTCGTTCTCGACGGTCCAGTGCGAGAGCTGCAGCGCGCGCGGGATGGCGCCGAGGCCTCCATACGGCTCGAGCAGGCGGTCGAGTCGTTCCACGACGGCTTCGCTCGACGTCCCCGGCGCCAGATCGAGCACCAGGTCGTTGAACCCACCCTCCATGTCGAACGCTGAGGCGAGGGCTTCCCGCTCCATCCAGAAGATGCCGAACCGGCGATCGTCGGGAATCAACTCGCCCGGTCGGATGCTGTAGATGAACTCGGGCGAAAGCGCAACGCCGACAATGGTGAGCCGGCGCAGCCGCCCGTTGATCACGGCGCGCACGTGATCGCCTGGCGCCAGCCCGTGGGCAATGACGAACGCCTCGCTGGCCAGCACTTCGTCGCTGCGGCCGGGCTCGATCCAGCGCCCGCGGCGGACGAACAGATCGTCGACCCTCGGCCGGCGCGTCGCGGGGATCGAGACCAGACGGCCGGTCGCCGGTTCGACCATCCCTTCGAGATCGAGCGTGACGTTGGCCACTACGCGCGCCTCCACGGCCGAGACACCCGGGATGGCGGCCACGTCGGCGGCGAGCGACAGCGGAGCGCGCCTGAGCGACGCGAACACGTCCGCAAACCGCTGCCGCTCGTAATAGCTCTGCTGCGTGGCCCGGAGCGAGCTGAAGGTCGACAAGTACATGACGAACATCGCGACGCCAGATGCCACCACCATCGCGATGGCCAGGGCCTGGGCCTTCATCTGCCACAGGTCGCGCAGCAGCTTGCGGTTGAGCGCCGTCAGCCGTATCACCGCGTCACCACACCAGCTCCCGCGGGGACAGCCTCTCCGTCCGTTGCTCGACGGCGACCACGCGGCCGTCCGCCAGCCTGATCACGCGGTGAGCCATGGACGCAATCGCCGCGTTATGCGTGATGACGACGGTGGTGGTGCCCAGTTCCGCGTTGACGCGTGCCAGCGCCTCGAGCACGACTATGCCGGTGGAGATGTCGAGCGCGCCGGTGGGCTCGTCGCAGAGCAGGACCGCCGGCCGCTTGGCGATGGCCCGCGCGATGGCGACCCGCTGCTGTTCGCCGCCCGACATCTGCGCGGGGAAGTGGTGGAGCCGTTCCTGCAGCTGGACGAGCCGGAGCGCTTCTTCGGGTGGCATCGGCGCGTCCACGATTTCGGTGACCAGCGCCACGTTCTCGAGCGCCGTCAGGCTGGGAATGAGATTGTAGAACTGGAACACGAACCCGACGTGCCGGCGGCGATAGGCGGTAAGGGCTGCCTCGTCGGCATGGGTGAGATCCTCCGTTCGGTAGACGACCTGACCGCTCGTCGGCACGTCCAGTCCGCCAACGATGTTGAGCAGGGTCGACTTGCCAGAGCCGGACGGGCCGAGCAGGCAGACGAATGTGCCTTCGTCGAGGGTCAGCGTCACGTTCCTGAGCGCGTGCACCTCGACCTCGCCCATGCGGTAGACCTTCGACAAGTCGCGGATGTCGAACAGCGTGGGCATCGGATACCGGCCGATCGCACTGTACCGCACCCTCCTCGCTCGGGCGAGCGTGCCTCACGCACTGGAGTAGCGCATGGCCCGCCGGCACCCGCGATGCGCTGTGAGAAGCGCCGCCGAGGGAGAGAGGGGGTCTGAGGCACGTCTACACCTCGGTGTCAGGCGCGTGGCCGGGCATCGGTCCTCGTTAGAACTTCTTGCTTCTTGGAGCCTGCCCGCGCCGGAACTCCTGCGACTCGGTAAAGAAACCTGTCGCGCTCAACTTCAGCGTAACGGGCTCGTCGGTCCTGTTCTGCCAGTACCAGCCATGAATACCGGTAAAGGGAGCCGTGTAGCTGCCCGTCGCGCCCGGGCGGTCATCCTGCTTGTCGAATGTCTCGGCGAAGTCGCTCGGCGCTCCGTCGGGAACGCTGTGAAGCTCGTAGTGCACGGGTGCCGACGCGGACCAGGAGAAGAGGAACGCCGCATCGCGCTCTAGCCGGTACTTGTATTCCATCCCTTCCTTCGGCTGCAGCACGAACTCCACGGTGTCGGCCTTGATCGTGGCCTGCTGTGGCTTGAGCGCACCTGGCGTTGGCGGTGGCGGCTGCCACGCCGGCGAAGCCTGTTGGGCATCCGCGTATGCGGTGCATAGAAAGGCGATGGCAACGATTCTCAGCATTGTCCTCATGGTCGCGCTCCTGCCGGCCTGCCGCAGCCGCGGGGACTGTATCAGAGGCTCAACGGAAAGGGATACAGCGTTTCATTGTGCCCACTCTGCCAATCCACCGCGCGGCGCGCTCGAGCGCGTCGAGATAGGAGCCCAGCTCGTAGTATCCGATGCCGGCCAGCGGGTCGAACCGAACGCGACGGCCCAGGCGCTCGAGCGACCGGACGCGCTCCTCGGCCTGGGCGAACGGCACCACCTGGTCGTCACGGCTGTGAATCACGCAGGTGGGAACTCTGGCGGGGTCTGCAAGCGGCTCCTCGCTGCGGCCAGCCATCACAATCGCCGCAATGAAACGTTCGGGATGTCGCGCCGACAGGTGCCAGACTCCAGTGCCGTCAGGCCTGAAC
>DATLIL010000452.1:0-8430 GCA_035539475.1 Polyangiaceae bacterium | reverse complement strand
ATCCTGCTCGCACACGCGCGGCATGGACGTCCTTGCAAACATGGTGGCACTCCTGAACGCGCCTGCGTTCCTGATCTGGGGCGCGACCGTGAGCTGGGCGGAGGTGCTGGGTGATGTCTCGGGCGCTTTGTGCGTGTGGCTGGTGACGCGGCAGCACATCTTGAACTGGCCCATCGGGCTCGCCGCCTCTGGGTTGAGAGCCGGCGACGGCGGGATGGCGTGAGGTGCCAAGAAATCGGCGGCCCCGGTCAACGCCAGCCCCGCCCCTCGAGGAGCATGCTGGGAGCACCTCGAAACGGAAAGGATCCCTCGCATGTCCCAGCTTGCTCTCTCGTCTCGTCCCATCCTCGTTCTCGGTGCAACCGGCACGGTCGGCCGGGAGGTCGTCCGGGCCCTGCGCGCTCGTGACGCCACCGTGCTCGCGCTCGTGCGATCCCAGGCCAGCGCCGCGGCCCTCCCGCCCGGTGTGGGCGCGACCCTGGGCGATCTCGGCGACGTGGCCGCCGTGCAGGGTGCCGTCGGGCGCGCTGGCGCCGTGTTCTTCGTGAACCCGCACGAGGCGGACGAGGAACTGTACGCCGAGAACGTCCTCTCAGCCTGCGAGCGCGCCGGCGTGCGGCTGGTCTTCGTGGGGGTGCACGTCGATGCGCGCTGGAAGTGGCTTCGCGCGCTCCTTCGCGCCCTGTACGGCTCGCTGTTCCCTCACTACAAGCCTCGGTTCCGGATCGGCGAGCGTGTGTTCTCTGCCGGGACCAAGACCCAGTTGCTGCTCGCGTCGCCGTTCTACCAGAACGACGAGGTGTTTCACCCCGACGTCCTCGAAGGGCGATACACGCAACCGCTGGGCACCAAGGGCATCACCGGAGTCGACGTGCGCGACATCGGGGAAATCGCCGCCAAGCTTCTAGTCGAAGAAGGGCACCCTGCCGGCTGCTATCCGGTAACTGGGCCCTCGCCGGTGAGCGGTCCAGAGGCGGCTGCGATCTGGACGGAGGCCCTGGGCCGACCCGTGACCTACGCCGGGCATGAACCCGCCATGTGGACACGCGCGATCTCGACGCGCTTGACCGGTCGCAAGCGTGAGGATTGGCTCAAGACGTACCGGGCGCTCGCAAAGATGTCCGGAGGCCCCAACCCGGTCGAGCTTGCGCGCACCGCCGAGATGCTCGGCAGGGCCCCGTACAGCTATCGCGATTACGTGAACCGCGTCGTCGGGCTCACACGGCCAGCATCTCGTTGATCAGGGCCGGCGGCATGCCCGTCGCGAGCTTGCCGACGTCGGCGAGCCCCAGACCGAACACGGCATTCGCGATGGTGTAGTGCAAGTCGCGCAGCGGACGAACGTCGAACACGATGTGCTGATCGAGCGCGAGCTTACCGCCGCCGCCGCCGATGATCACGGTCGGGATCTCGTTACAAGCGTGGTTGCTGCCGTGCATGCAGCTGCCGAAGTGGATCACGCAGTTGTCGAGGAGCGTGCCGTTCCCCTCCGGGATCGCGTCGAGCTTCCTGCACAGGTCGGCGACCTTGCCGCAGTTCCACCAGGTGATGGCACCGAAGTCGTCGGCCGAACCGTGCTGACCACCGCCGTGGTACTCGGGACACGTACCGGTGGTTTCGACCGAACCGGCTTCGGTGAAGGTGCGCTTGGTCACGTGATCGTAAGTGAACTCCGAGCGCTCGTCCTCCAGCATGTAGGTGATGATGCGGGTGGCATCGCACTGGAGCGCCATCACGATCAGATCGTTCATGACGTCGGCGTGGTCGCCCTTGTTGTACGTCTCCGTATTCTGCCGCGGCGCGTCGGGCATGACCGTGGCCATGGTCGGCGCTTGAACGATCTGGCAGCCCGCCGCGACCATGCCCTGCGACACGACCGTGACCCGCTTCTCGACGGCCTGGACCGAGGAGAGGAACTCATCCATGCGAAGCTGGTCGCTCCTGCCGAGGGTCGCGCGGGTGCGGTTGGCATTCTCGAGCACCGCATCGACCACCGTCTTGGTGCGCCTGGCGCGGAGCTCGGCGTTGGGATCCGTAGGCGTGCTGGGGTCAGAGCCACTGACGACGCCCGTGATCTGGTTGAAGACCTCGAGCGGGTCGACCTTCTTGTACATCGGCGTGGTCGGCGCGCTCCACGAGACGCTGCGACTGTTCGAGCAGGGTTGCCCGTCGCAGTAACTGAGCACCGTCGACAGGCCGACCTGGAGCGAGGGCAGCGCCGTCTTGTCCTTGAACACGGCCGACTGGGCCATGATCTGGTCAATCGAGATGCCGTTCGCCTCGTCGACGCCGAGCTCTTGACGGACCTGTCCCGGATCGACGCAGGTGAGCCAGGCGCCCGGCTGCCGGCCGTGGCTCGGTTCGACGCTCGAGCTGCCGTCGGCATTGAACGCAGAGCCGTTCTCGAAGTTGGTGAAGGCGAGCATCTTCGCCTTCAGCTCGGCAAACGGCTCGAGGATCGGGCCTAGCTGCCAGCTCGCGCCGGCACCCTGCCCCGGCGGTCGCCACAAATCGGGCGCGCCGTTCGGCAAGTAGATGGGCATGTAGCGGACGGGATAGGTGGCGGCCTGAGCTCGCGCCGCCTTGGGAACCAGAGACTCCATCCAGGGCAGGGTCAGCGCAACGCCAGCACCGCGCAGAATGGCTCGACGAGAGAGGATTCGCTTCATCGCAATGTCCTTATTGGGCAGTCTCGCCACGACGTTGGCGGAAGGGGTCGGTGAGCACCAGCGAACCAATCAAGCTGCGGAGGGTGGGCGGGCTTTCTTGAACCCACGCGTCGTGAACGGCTTCCAGGTAAGGCTTGTCCGTGTCGCCCATCGTGCGACCGAGGCCATACGTCAGGAGCTTTTCGCCGACGCAGGAGGTGAAGCGTGGGTCCGCGGTGACGGTGTCCGTCAGCCCGGCCAGGCCCGTGAAAGACACGCCGTCCGCACTGACGGTCGATGCGTCGATCACCGTGCCGTCGGGATAGGCGTCGCGCCACTTCCCGATACCGTCGAAGTTCTCCAGTGCCAGACCATACGGATCGATGATCGCGTGGCAGCCGGCGCAGGCGGGGTTCTCGCGGTGTTGCGTGAGCTTCTCTCGCACGCTCAGGTTGGCGACGTTGGGATCCGTGTCCGTGAGCTGAGGCACAGCGGTCGCGGGCGGGTCGATCTTGACGCAGAGGAGATTGAGCAAGACCCATTTGCCGCGCAGTGTGGGCGAGGTGCGCTCGGCCCGCGACGACATCGCCAGAAATCCGCCGAGGCCCATGAAGCCGAAGCGCTGGTCGGTCGTGAGCTCCATGCGCTCCATGCCTGCAGGCGGCGCGGGAATGCCGTAGAGCGGAGCCAGCGCCGGCTGAACGTAGTTGAAATCTGCCTTCAAGAAATCCATCCAGGAGCGGCTCCCGAGCAGGAAGTCACCGAAGAACACGTAGATTTCGTTGGCGGCCGCCGCCCCCATCTCCGCAGTCCACATGGGATAGAGAACGCCATCGGCAGCGTGCTCCGCGGCCTTCCGCCCACCCAGCCACTGGCCCGCGAAGTTCTCGATCAAACGCGCGGACCTGGCGTCGGCCAGCATGCGCTCCACGGCAGCCTCGAGCGCGGCGTCCGAAGCAATCGAACCGTCGCCAGCGGCGGCCAGGAGCGCATCGTCCGGAGCGCTGCTCCAGAGGAAGTACGACAGCCGGGACGCTAGCTCGTAGGGCGTCAGCGGGTGCGGCACGTTCGAGGTCGGATCCGGATCGACCTCGATGCGGTACAGGAACTCCGCGCTCGACAGCAGCGCACGCAGCACCACCTTGAGGGACGCGTCGTGGTCGTCGCCGAGCGCCCGCGCCCCCTGGTAGGCCCTGAAGTAGGTGTCCACCTCCTCGGTCTTGAGAGGACGGCGGAAGATGTGCAGACCAGCTGCGTTGATGATGCCCTGGACACAAGCGACGTCGTCCGTCGTCTCGCAGGTGACGTACCGGGACTTGAGCGCCGGGTTGCCGAAGAACTCCTCGGCGAGGTCGTTGGCCGCGTTGAGGTAACGCTCGTATTGCTGGTCGTCGACACCGAGCTGCGTCGCGATGTTGTCGAAGCCTGCAATTTCGCCGCCGCGCCAGTTGGCGGTGGCCGGTTGCAGCGTGGTGCCCAGCACGTCCCGTACCGTGGCGTTGTATTCGGCAGTGTTGAGCCGGTGCATGTCCTTGCGCCCGGGGTCCTCCGTCAGCGGGATCTGCGTCCCGGGCGGCGGATTTCCGGTCGTGCTTCCGGAGCCGGAGGGGCCACCGCTCCCGCCGTCTTCACCCGCGTCGACCACACCGGTGCAGGCCGCAGCCAGAGCGCCTAGCGCAACTACTCCCGCGGGTGACGGCAACCCAAAGGCGTGTCTCGTCATCAACGGATTAGACGCCGGGCACTAGCCAGATCCGTCAAACTATTTTGCTCCGCGCACCCTTTGCGCGCGCAGCCTTTGCTCGCAGATTCTGCGCGTGCACACCTTGCCGCAAGTCTTGCGCACGCACTCTTTGCCAGCAGGTTTTGCGCGCGCACGCTTTGCGCCGCGGTGCCAGCGACCGAGCCAGAATCACGAGCCCATCCGCGTAGACAGCCTCCCTGCAGCCGTTCAAGTATAGTGAGCAGGTGGAGAGGACAACTCGGTTTCTGCAGTACGCGATGGGAACTATGCTCTTGGTCGCCTGTGGGAGCGCCAAAGCACCAGCTTCACCGACGTCGCCCGCTGCCGTCGCGCAAGAAGCGCCGGAGCAGAAGCCCCTACCAGCCGAGAAATCCGGGGCTGCGAGCGGCGGCCTCTTCGTCGGTTGCGGGTTTCTCTTCGTCGACAATGAGGGAAACGTTCCGTATTCGGTGTTCTTCGCCGGGAACGACGTGAAACACGTGCCCCACGAGACGGAGATCGCCATCGTGCTCGACGGCGTGTTGATCGAGGTAAACGCCACCACCTCGGAAGAGATCGGGGTCCCGGGCGCACGTGGGATGGCCTTGCTGCAGGCACACAAGGACTGGGAGACAGAGCACATCCGTAAGACCAAGGGGTGGCCCGAGTTCACGGGGGCGGGCGCCGGCGGACGCCTGGACTTCGGTCGCAGCGATCTCGACGCGATGATGTGGGGTCTCGATTTGCCGTCCGAGGTCGAGGTCTTGAACCAGCGCGTAAGTCGTCTGGCATTCGTCACTGCGGCCATCGATAACGCGGTCCTCGTTCTGACGGTTCCGCTGCGACCCGACGACGAACTTCGAACCCCTGCTGCGAAGACCGGCGCGGCAATCCGCAGCTTGAAGCTCCTTTCCCAGCCACTGGACGTGAACACGCTGGCAGAGGAGCTCGAGGCGCTGAACAAACCCTGGAGTGGCTGCCCGGAAGGCGAATGATGGCCGACGCGGCCTAGCGCTGCTGCAAGGAGCGGATGGTGAGGATCTCGCGCCGTTCGCCGACGCCTTTGAGCGCGTGAAAACCGAGTGAAACGACGTCGTCTCGGCCGAGCGCAGCCGCCAGCTCGGCCGTCATCAACAGCGGCACGTGGAGCTCTTTTGCGAGCGACTCCACCCGGCAGACCTCGTTGACCGATGCACCGATGACGGTGAAGTCGAGGCGCTCGCGGCCGCCGATGTTGCCGTACATGACGCGCCCGAGGTGCAGCGCGATGCCGAGCTCTACGCTGAGGCCACTGCGCTCACGCCATGCCTGTACCGACTCGAGCGCGGAGAGACCGGCAGCCAGCGCGCGGCGGCAGCCATCGGCGGCGCCGGCGGCACCCACCGGGAACACGGCCAGCATGGCATCGCCGATGAGCTTCAGGATCTCGCCGCCTTGCTCCGCCACCGCCGCTGCCAGAACCTCGAAGTACGCATCGAGGATGGCAACCACTTCTCGTGCCGGCGTGCGATCGCTGAGCGCCGTGAAGCCGCGCATGTCGCAGAACCAGATCGCAGCTTCGATCTCCTCGCCTCCACCGCGACGGAAGGCGCCCTCGAGCACGCGGCGCGAAGCGTTCTTGCCGAGATAGACCTCGAGCAGAGACTCGGACGCCAGCTGGGCAGCGATGAGCTGCACGCGCAGCGACAACAGCGGAGCGATCCCCGAGAGCAACGCTATGTCGTCGTCACCAAACCCGCCGGCGCGCCGTGACGCGAAGGCGATCCAGGCCGTACCAAAGCGTGGCTCTTCGAGGGCCACCATCAGGTAGTCCGTCGCCCCCGCGGCAGTCAGGCGCCGCAGGAGCTCGAACTCGACCTCGGCGGGAGGCTCGAGACGACAGCGCAAGGTCGTCGTTCCGCCCTCGTGCAAGCGCTCCGCGGGCGTGCCGATGTAGTCCGACGAAGACGACATGTGGTGTGCTCGCCGCAAGATGCGACAACCCTCGTCATGGCTCCAGACGATCTGGTTGCCCCAGAGCTCGGGGTGCTTCGTGGGGATCCAGACGCTCACACGAAAGAGGGAGACGCCCATTCCTTCGAGCTTGCCCGCGAGCGACTCGACGAGCGCGGCTGGCTCGAGCCGCCCGGTGCCGAGCTCGAGCAGCCACGACGAGAGCTCCCGCGAACGCGCGTCGTCGCTCATGGCCCGCCGCGCGAGCGTGGTGACTTGGGCAGAGCGCCGCTAAAACGCGGGTCGCGCTTCCAGCCGGGCTCCGGCGCCTCGCAGCCCTCGCGCGGCACGTACGGTGAGACCTCTTGCCGCGCCATGCGGTGCACGTAGCGCGGGCAATTGGGAAACACTCGCTCGACGGTGACGCGGACCAGGCTGCGACCCCCTGGAAACGAGCTCAGCATCGGATCGTCCTGCACCACGCGGGCGCTTCCGTGCAAGCGCAGACGAGAGGGCGCCTGCCAGTCGATGAAGAGCAACGCCATGGCGGGCTGCACGACGATGTTGCCGAGCGAGCGGAACTGCCCGTTGCCATCGTAGTCCGCCCAGGCGATCTCCGTTTCCGAGAGCACCCGAACGAACCCCGCGTCGCCTCCCTTGTACGAGCAGTCGGGGCGGCCCTCCGCGTCGGCGGTGGCGAGAAAGAACATGTCCGCGGCCTCGATCAGCTCGCGATCGTCCGGCGAGAGCGCGTTGCGGTAGGTCACCTGTTCCAGGCGATCGGCGATGCGACGCGAATCGAACGCGTCCTGCATCTGGCGCTGCCCCTGGTGATAGCTGCTCATGAGCGTCGGTGGCACGCCATCATAGGCCTGGAGAAGCCAGCCAAGCAAGGCGGGGCGAGGGGCAAGTGAGGCGAAGGCGCGCACCGGCACGGAACCTGCAAAGTTCATGCAGTGTCGATCTTCGAGCGCCTTCCCGCCTTCGTGATCGCCGGGCTACTCGCAGCATCGCTCGTCTTCGTGCTCTTGTTCTCCGCAAACCAGGGTGAGCGCGCCAGGGCGAACGATCAGCGAGCGGCTGGACTCGGATCACTGGAGACCATGGCGTCTGGCCTGCTGGGCCTGCTCCTCGCATTCAACTTCACCGTCGCCCAGAGCCGTTTCGACGCGCGGCAACAGTTGATCGTGAGCGAGGCAGACGCGATCGGCACCGCGTTTCTGCGTTGCTCCGTGCTCTCGGAAAACGACCGCCGTACGTGCCGCAGCGGTCTGCGCCGCTATGCCGAGCTCAGAATCATCGCCTACGAAGCCTACGAACGGTCCGGAAGCGAGGGGACCCTCAGGGCTGCCCTGGCCGAAGGTAGCCGCATCCAGAACGAGCTCTGGACGGTCGTTGCCCGCGACACCCGCGCGAACCCCACGCCGGCGAACGCGCTACTCATGAGCGCGCTCAACGCGGTCATCGACCTCGACGCGGATCGCCGCGCGTCGATTCGTATCCAGGTGCCGGGAGCGGTGACCGCCGCCCTCGTATTCGCCTGTCTCGCCTGGGCCGTCCTGCTCGGCTATTCGTCGGGCGTCGCCAGACACAAGTCGCGAACGGCGTGGGTCGTGGTGGCGCTCCTCATCAGCGTCGTGTTCGGAGTCGCCATCGATCTCGACCGACCCCGCTCCGGCTTCGTCACGACGGCTGCATCCGAGCAGTCCGTGAAGGCAGCGTTGCGGGCGATGGAGACTCCGCCCGTCGATTGACGTGTCGCCTTCACAATGAGGTCCACCAGGCCTGCCATGAGGCGGTCATCTCGGTGACCCGAGCGGGGTCGGTGGCAGCAAGATCTTGGGTTTCGGTGCGTCCTCGGGCTCACGGGTCATTAATTTTCAGAAAAGTGTGTCGCGCTTCGGGCGAAGCGCCGTCAATCGTCTGAGGGGTCTTCTGCCTCTCGAGGGCGCAACTGTCGGAGCTCGATTTATTGAGCCGAAACCTGCAGCAAGGGCGACTCAGCATCACTCGCATGTCGCGCTATCCATTCTGCGCTGTCGCGCTCCTGGTCGCCTGCTCGAGCAACGAACTCACCCCGCCGTCCGGCGTTGCGGGCGACGGAACCGCCGGAGGGGGCCAAGCGAA
>DATLIL010000451.1:0-4139 GCA_035539475.1 Polyangiaceae bacterium | reverse complement strand
CGCTGCGCTTCCGAGACCGAGGCCGGATTCGGGATCGGTCTCGGAAGGCAACCGCCGCAGGCGGGCCGATCGGAAGCGCAGCGATCGGTCTCGGTCTCGGACTCGGAGTGCGGCAGCGCGCGCTGGTGAGCGGCAGGAGACGAACATTGCGGCAGCGCGGCAGGCGGTGCCGTCCCCGGTGTGTTCCCCCCAAAATCCAGCCCCAAAAGCGGTCGACTACTTCGCCTTCGCCTTCGCCTTCTTCTTCGGCGGCGGCTTGGGCAATCGCCGCTCCTTGGGCCCGACGCGCAGCTTGCCCCAGACGTAGCTGATGAGCTGCTTGTAGAGCCCCGTCTCGTCGCCGCCGACCATCCAGACGTCGCGTGGATCGAACTCGGCATGCAGCGTCGCCGCCCAGAAGCCGGAGGGCACCCACTCGAGCACGTTGATCTTGCCCAGCGTCTGGCGTGCGACGAGGATGCCGCAGGCGGGGCGCTGTCCGAGGCCCGCGCACACGCTGGCCGCGACGAGCTCGTCGTTGCCGACGGGCCACCAGCTCCACAGCCGATCGATGGCCGGATCGCCGCGGCCCGAGAGCGCTTGCTCCGCCGCCTCGGGCAACGCGTCGAGCAGCTTGGCGGTGAGCTTCTTGTCGATGATGCCACGCGCGTCGAGCTTGCGCGCGTGAGCGATGTTGAGCTCGACCTGGGCCGTGTTCTCGGGGCCCGCGCAGCAGCGGAAGCCGATCTGGGCCGAGTGCGTGGCGGCGGGCTTGCCCTGACCGTTGGAGCAGCGCCCCACGAGCTCGCCGTGCGGGCCGTTGCCGCCGCGCACCGTGACGAGCTCGCCCTGCGTCCCGCGGTTCCAGCTGCTCGAGGTCCACTGAAAGGCGCCGCCGTGCAGGTCACGCACGCCGAAATCGCTGCGGCAGCCGACGCGCAGGCCGTTCGGGCGCAAGAGCGGCTGCGAGCCGGTGGAGCAGACCTCGGCGCGGTAACGCTCGCCGTACTCGTAAGCGTGATTGTTCGGTCCCTTGCAGGCGCGCTCCCACTCGAGCTCGCTGCACAGACGCTTGCCTGCCTCCTGGCACAACGTGCGCGCCTCGTCGCGACTGACATTGGTGAGCGGAATGGCGCCTTCCTCGTTGGGATAGGGAAAGACGTCGACGTAAAAGCCGCCCAGGATGAACTGCTCGCCGGGGATCTCCTCGTCAGCGAGGCGCGGGAACGCGTCGGGTGGAGTACCGGCGACCAGCGCTCCGCCGGGGATCCAGACCATGCCCTGGCGCGGCTCGGGCGGCGGCTCCGGGGGTGCGATCGACGAACCTCGGCGCGCCGAAGCGCTGGCCGAGGCCAGCGGCGGTGGCGGGGCTTGTTCGCGCTGCTTGCAGCCGGGCGAGCCGAGCGCCGCCGCCGTCACCAGGCACAGTGCGGCGCGCAGCATCGGCATCAGTCGGGCCGCTCGTCGCGCTCGCGCAGCCCGAGCTCCTTCATCTTGAGCTGCAGACCCTTGCGCGAGATCTTGAGCAGGCGCGCGGCGTGGGTGACGTTGTTGCCGGTCTGATCGAGGGCGCGAACGATGAGCTCGCGCTCGAGCCGCACCATCGCGGCCTTGACCTGCTCCTTCAGCCCGTCCTGCCCCACGGGCGTATCGGCGGCCTTGTGCGGGACGGGTGACGGCGGACCACTAGCACTCGTGCCGCGCACCTCGGCGGGGAGATCGGCCGCCGTGAGCTCGCTCTTGTCGCAGAAGAGCACGGCGCGCTCGATCACGTTCTCGAGCTCGCGGATGTTGCCGGGCCAGGGGTAGCCGCGGAGCAGGGCCTCGGCCTCTTCGTCCGTGCCGGTCACCGTCTTTTTGAGGCGGGCGTTGAACTTGGCCACGAAGTGCTCGACCAGGAGCGGGATGTCTTCGGCCCGCTCGCGCAGCGACGCCAGCCGGATCGGCACCACGTTGAGGCGATAGTAGAGATCCTCGCGAAAAGTGCCGGCAGCGATCTCCTTCTTCAGATCGCTGTTGGTGGCGGCGACGAGCCTGACGTCGACGCGGATCGTCTTCACCCCGCCGACGCGCTCGAACTCGCTCTCTTGCAGCGCGCGCAGCAGCTTGACCTGCATCTCCACCGGGATGGAGCCGATCTCGTCGAGGAACAACGTGCCGCCGCTGGCGAGCTCGAAGCGCCCGGGCTTGGAGCTGACCGCCCCGGTGAAGGCGCCGCGCTCGTAGCCGAACAGCTCGCTCTCCATCAGGTCGCGCGGGATGGCGGCGCAGTTGACCTTGATGAACGGCTTGTCCTTGCGCGACGAGTTCTCGTGCAGCGCGCGCGCCACGAGCTCCTTGCCGGTCCCGCTCTCGCCGGTGATGAGCACGGTGGTCGGCGTGTCGGCGACGCGATCGAGGATGGCGTAGAGATCGAGGATGCTCGAGCTCTGGCCGATGATGTCGTAGCGCACGCCGGCCGGCGCGGCCGAGGCGATCGGGCGCGAGGCGTCGCGCTCGGAGAGGTCGCGCGTGCGCAGCGCCTTGCGCACCACCGTGCGCACCTCGGCCTGATCGAAGGGCTTGGTGATGTAGTCGAAGGCGCCCGTTTTCAGCGCTTCCACGGCGTTGTCGACGGTGCCGTGGGCGGTGATGATCACCACCGGCATGGCCTCCTCCGAACCGACCACGCGGCGGAGCAGCTCCATGCCGTCGATCTTGGGCATGCGCAGATCGGAGATCACCAGGTCGATGTGATGCTCCTTGAGCATGCCGAGCGCCTGCTCGCCATCCTCGGCCGTGTGCACGTCGTAGCCGTCGCGCTCGAGCTGCGCGCTGAGCACGCGCCGCAAATTGGGCTCGTCGTCGACGACCAGGATCTGCTTGCGCTCGGGGAGCATCACGGCTTTCCGGCCTTACTTGGCGCGGCCGCGTCCCGGGCGCAAACTTACTTGCACCGCGAGCCGCCGAGGTCTCCGGGCAGGAGCTCGGAGCAGTAGAAAAGCGCCACTTTGCCGTTGCCCGGTGCGCCGGCCGCCAGGATGTTGCGCTCGCCGACGCGGGGCATGGCCAGCGCGGCGCCGAGCTGGTCGTTGCTCTCGGCCGAGGCCAGGAACTTGACCTCGGTCAGACTGGGGTCGCCCTCCTCCAGGTCCCAGATCAGGACCGCGCCGGCATTGCTCGTCTCGCGCGCAATCATGGCTGGGGCGCCGACCGCGAGCTCGCCGTCGCCGTCACCATCGAGGTCGCCGACGCTGAGCGCGGCGCCGAAGCCGCCTGGGCAGCCGGTGACGTTGCCTTTCGAGCCGCAGCCGAACGAGCTGACCAGGCCACCCTCGGGCAGCGCCGCCAGCGAGCAGACATTACCGGTGGTCTGGGGCAGCTCGAGCAGCACACCGCCGTCGAAGACGAATACCGTCTCGTCGTCGCCGATGACGAGCTCCGGCACGGCGTCGTTGCCGCGCACCACGCCGCTGGTCATGACCCGACCGAAGCCCGGGGTACCACCGAGACAGCCGACGAAGTCGACGCTCGCTTCGTCCGCTCGGAACAGAAACACGCGCTCCTCGTCCGGCGCTCCCACGGCGAACAGTCGGCGTCCGTCAGGAGCAGCCAGCGCGCCGACGACCTTGCCGTAGCTCTTCGGCGCTTCGCCCGGTACCGCCAGCTCGACCGGCTCGATCGTACCGAAGCGGTAGAACCAGGCGAGCGGCTGGGTCGGTGCCGCCGCCAGCAGCCAGGTGTCCTCGCTACCGTCGCCGCTGAGCGCGAGCACCTCGGGTTGCCCCGTGTCGATCGCGAACTCGACGTCGTCCACGAAGCTGTCCGGGACCGGGTACGAGAAGACCGTCTTGTCGCTGCAGCGCATCATCAGGCCGTCGCCCTCGAGCGGCGACTTGCCGAGGCCGAGCGCGAAGCAGAGGTCGTGCTCGCCGGCGGCGGGGTCGAGGTCGATGTCGACGTGCTGGAGCACCGCCGGCGGTTCAGCCAGGAAACACGGGCCGATGGCGCCGTCGCAGTACTCGACGTCGTTGGCCCCGGTGTCGGGGTCCTCGCCGTTGCCGAGGCTGAAAGTCGCCGCCGACGACGCGCCGAAGGCTCCGCCGACGAAGAGCAGGTTCTGGGCCCCGCTTGCCTCCGTGAGCAGGCTCAAGCCGAAACCCGCCGTCATCGTCTTGGGC
>DATLIL010000450.1:0-6978 GCA_035539475.1 Polyangiaceae bacterium | reverse complement strand
CAGCGAGAGCGCCTCACCAGAAGCGCTGCCGACCTGACGGAAGCGCTCGACTGCTTGCCGGAGCTGCACTTCGGCCTCGCTCCAGCGGCCGCCCTGAAAGTCGAGCATGCCGGCGAAGTTTTCGCACAGCGCGACGGCGCGAGGCGCCTTCATCCGCTGCGCCTGCTCGAGCGTCTGGTCGACGGCGCTGCGGATCTGCGCCGCTCCCTGCTCGCCGTACAGGTGATACTCCCAGAGGCACAGGTGCACGTCGAAAGCCTGATCGACGTCGAGGGTTCCGTCGGCCAGCGCCTGGCGCTCCTGCTCGTGAGCCTCGCCCTCCTGCCAGGCACCGAGTGAATGACAGGCGAGCGCCAGCATCTCGTGCCCCTTCGCCATCGCTGCGCGATCGCCGCGTGCTTTCGCCTCCGCCAGCGATCGCGCGGCGAGCTCCCTGGCCTCGGCGAACTTCTCTTCGTGCCAGCGCAGCTGCGCGAACAGGTAGAGCACCGCCGGCAGCTCCGGATCGCTCTTGCTGCCGTCGAGCGCGAGGAGCGCGAGGTTCAGGCGCTGCCCCGCCTCCTCGAGTCGGCCGCCCTGGATCGACGCGAGCGCCGCGATGCGCCTGACCATCGCGACCTGCGTCGTGCTCGGGCGAAAGTCTCCGATCTCCAGGACCGCCGCGGCATCGAGATCGCGCACGGCGCCGTCGAGGTCCGACAGCGCCATGCGCATGCCGCCCAGCATGCGCAGCACACGGAAGCGAGCCTGACCGTCGGTTCGCCCCGTCGCGTCCATCAGCGCGAGCGCCCGCTCGAAGAAGGCGACGGCTTCCGTGAAGCCGAGGCTACTCTGCGCCCGGTCACCGGCCGTGAGTAAGTAGGGCAGCGCGCGCTCGAGCTGACCCGCCGCCTCGTGATGACTGGCGAGGACTTCGGCTTGCGCCTCGCGACGCGCGCCGGCGACCTGCTCGATCGCGTCAGCGACGGCGCGATGGAGGTAGACCCGGCGCGCTTGCGTGAGCCCGTCGAACAGCGCTTGCCGCGTGAGCGCATGACGGAAACGGATCTCGCCGCCCTCCTCCTCGACGATGCGCGCGGCGATCGCCGCCTCGAGCGCGTCCAGGGCCGGTTCCGGCTCCAGGGCTGCCGCGAGCCGCGCGATCTCGAAGGGAAAGCGATGCCCGACGATCGCCGCCGCGGCGAGAAAACGCTCGGCGTCTCGCCCCAGGCGAAGCACGCGGTGTCTCACCGTGTCGAGCAGGTTCGCCGGCACGGTCGGGCGTGAGGTGCCGTCTTCACGCATCGCCTGCACGACCTCTTCGGTGTGAAACGGATTGCCCTCGGCCAGCGCGTGGACCGCCGTGGCGAGCTCGGGCGAGGCAGCGCCGTTCGAGAGCTCGGCCACGAGCTCGGCCGTCGCTGCGAGGTCCAGGCGCGCGAGGTCGATGCGGGTCGCAAGCCGTTCGCGCGCCAGGCCGCCCAGGAGCGTGTGCAGGCCGCCGCCCGCCTGGACCTCTTCGTCACGCAGCGTGCCCACGAGCAGGAGCGGCAGCGTTCTGGTCGCCCGCGCCAGGTGGTGAAAGAGGTGCAGGCTCGATTGATCGGCCTGATGCAGGTTCTCGATCACGATGCACACGGACTCGTCACGGCCGAGCGACTCGATCGCTCGCTCCACCGACTGGAACAGCCGCAGCCGATCCTCCTGCGCCGAGCCTCCCGAAGGCGCGAACGAGAGGAAAGGATCGCTCACGTCCAGAGCTTCCGTCGTGCGTCGATGGTGGGCCCAGGCATCGGCGAAGGGTGCGTACGGGACGCCGGAGTCCTGATCCAGCCCGAGCCCGACGAGCGCCGTTCCGCCCGCGTCGCTGACGAGCCGGACGCACTCGCCGGCGAGGCGAGTTTTCCCGAGGCCGGCTTCACCCGCGACGAGGAGCACCCCTTGCTCGCCCTCGACGAACCGCTGCATGGCGTCGAGAGCCGTTGCCCGACCGTGCATCGGGCGCGACGTCGCGCCGCCGAGCAGACGGCGGGTCACCTCGCCAGACGTGCGGCGCGGCTCTTCCTTGAGCTTGGGGGCTTTCGGGGCGAGCTCCCCGCGCTCGATCGCGCTGCGCAGGTCGAACGTTGCGCGAGATGGCGTCGCGTCGAGCCGCTCCCGAAGCGCGGTCGAGCACTCCCCGAACTGGCGAAGCGCGTCGCCGGTGCGGCCCGTCTCGGCGAGCACCCGCATCAAGAGCTGGTGCGCGAGCTCGAGAGCGGGATCGTGAGCGAGGATGCGGCGCACGGTCGTGATGCACGGCTCCGGCTCTCCGGATTCATGCTGGAGCTTCGCCAGGCGCAGACCGGCGTCGACGAAGCGCTGGCGCAGCGCCTCACGCCGCGCCGCCAGCGCGTCCGAGTACGGGTCGTCGGGCAGCAGGGCGCCCTGGTAGAGCTCGACGGCCAGAGTCAGCTCGTCGGCGGCGGTGCTCGCCGCAGCCTGCTCGAAGGCCGCGACGTCGACCCACACGCCTTCGGCGAGGCGAGCGACACCCCGGTCGAGCGTGACGAGGTCGAGGTCGACGACGCGGCGGAGATCGTGGAGGGCTCGGTGCAGGTTGTTCGCGCCTGCCTCGAGGTCCTTTTCGGGCCAGAGGCGGTCGATCAGCTCCTCGCGGTGGAGCACCCGACTCGGAGCCAGGGCCAGCGCGGCCAGCAGCTCGATGGGCCGACGCTTCCGCCATGACGCGGCCGGCACGACACGCCCGCCGACCTCGACTGCGAACCTGCCGAGAAGGAAAATGCGAGCGCTAGGTTCGGGTCCGGCCACGGTAAGCCAGGCTACCGAAGCGGCCGCGAGAATGCGAGACTCCGCCCCCGAATGTCGATGACAACCTTGGGCGCCACCCCTGGTGAAGGGCTCGCGGGTCTGCATCCGGCTTACTTCGCCCTGGTGATGGCGACCGGCATCGTGTCGATCGCGTCGCACCTCGTCGGCATCCCCGTCGTGCCGAAGGTCTTGTTCGTGCTCAACCTCGGGCTCTACCCGCTGCTGATGACGCTCAGCATCCTGCGCGCGATCCGCCACCGAGCTCAGTTCCTCGCGGACTTCTCGCACCACGGTCGCTCCGTCGGCTTCTTCACGACCGTCGCGGCGACCTGTGTGCTCGGCTCGCAGTGCCGCGTGATCGCGGGCACGCCGGCTCCCGGATTCTGGCTCTGGGGCCTCGGCATCGCGCTCTACGTGCTGCTCATCTACTCCGTCTTCACGGCTCTCACCATCAAGCCCGAGAAGCCGCCGCTCGCCGAGGGCATCCACGGCGGCTGGCTGGTGTCGGTCGTCGCCGCGCAGTCCGTCGCCGTCCTCGGCGCGCAGCTCGCGCCGTCGAGCCAGCACGCCGAGGGCATGCTCTTCTTCTCCCTCGCCATGTGGCTCGGCGGAGGGATGCTCTACTTCTGGATCATCGCGCTCATCTTCTACCGCTACACCTTCTTCACGATGGCGCCGTCCGACCTGGCGCCGCCGTACTGGATCAACATGGGAGCGGCCGCGATCTCCACGCTTGCGGGCACGCTGCTCATCGGGGCAAGTGCGCACTCCCCCGTGATCCAGCAGGTGCTGCCGTTCGCGCGCGGCCTGACGCTGATGTGGTGGGCCACCGCAACGTGGTGGATCCCGATGCTCGTCGTGCTGGCCCTGTGGCGGCACGTGGCTCGACGCTTTCCGCTCCGCTACGACCCCCTGTACTGGGGCGCTGTCTTCCCGCTGGGCATGTACACCACCGCCACGGCCCGGCTGTCGGTGGCGGTGGACGCGCCCTACCTCTTCGTGATCCCGCGCGGGTTCGCGTTCGTGGCCCTGACGGCCTGGACGCTCACGTTCGGCGGCATGGTCGCGCACGTCTTCCGTACGCTGGTCGGCCGTCGTCCAGCTGATCCAGAGCCCGTTACCTGACGCGCGCGTCCGCCGCGCGTCGTTGCCCGCGAGCCACAAGCGCCTCGTCGTGCCCTACTTCGTGATCGTGTTCGGCCTGTTCTTCATCACGCTCGACCTTGCCATACGCCTGGTAAGCCATCGCAAAGATCTCCATCGCCGCGCCAATGCCGTGGCCGGCGGCTGGCACGAGCAGGCTCTGGAAGAAGCCGCTCGGGCTCCGCGCGAGACCCAGCTGCACCGCCGCGCGATGGCGGAGCTCGTGTAGCGCTACTTGCCCGCCAGAAACTCCCGCACCAGCGGCACCAGCATGGCGACCACCCGATCACCCTCCTCCGGGGTCATGATCATCGCCGGCAGGAGCCGGATCACGCGCTCGGCGGTGACGCTGATCAGGAGGCCGGCGCCGGCGGCTTTGCGAATGAGCTCGCCGCAAGGACGGTCGAGCTCGATGCCAATCATCAGCCCCTGCCCCCTGATCTCGACCACACCAGCCAGACCGCGAAGCTCGCGCTCGAGGCCGCTGCGGATGCGCTCACCCACCCGCGCCGCATTCTCGAGCAGCCCGTCCGCGGTGATGACGCGCATCGTCTCGATGCCGGCGCGCATCGCCAGCGGGTTGCCGCCGAAGGTGGTGCCGTGATCGCCGGGACCGAGCACGTCCTTCGCCTTCGGGCCGACGACGATCGCGCCCACCGGCACACCCGAGCCCAGGCCCTTCGCCATCGGCATGACATCCGGCACGATCCCGGCCCACTGGTGCGCGAACCACTTGCCGGTGCGACCCATGCCGCACTGCACCTCGTCCAGCATCAGGAGCCAGTTCTGGGCGTCGCAGACCGCGCGGAGCTCGCGCAGGTACTCCGAGCGCGTCGGATTCACGCCGCCTTCACCCTGGATCACCTCGAGAAAGACGGCGACCACGTTCGGGTTGGTGCGCGCCACCTCACGCACCGCAGCGATGTCGTTGAGCGGCACGCGCACGAAACCTTCGACCAGCGGCGCGAAGCCCTTCTGCACCCTGGCATTGCCGGTGGCCGAGAGCGTCGCGATCGAGCGACCGTGAAAGGCCTTTTCGTAGACGATGATCTCGGGCCGCTCGATGCCGCGGTCGTGCCCGAACTTGCGCGCGATCTTGAGCGCGCCTTCGTTGGCCTCGAGCCCGCTATTGCAGAAGAACGCCGCCGAAAGCCCCGACACGTCACACAGCGCCGCCGCGAGCTCTTCCTGCAGCGGCATCTGGTAGTAATTCGAGCAGTGAATCAGCTTCGCCACCTGATCCTGCAGCGCCGCCACGAGCCTCGGATGCGCATGGCCCAGCGTGTTCACCGCAATGCCCGCCAGCGCGTCCAGGTACTCTCGCCCATCGGTATCCCAGACGCGGCAGCCCTGGCCGTGTGAGAGCGCGAACGGAAGCCGACCGTAGGTATTCAGCAGGTGTGCAGCCATGTAAGCTGCCCCGTTACCATGACGCGGCTCACGCCACTCTGGCTTTCGTTCCTGGTCCTGACCGGTTGCGAGAAGGGTCTGGGTGACGCCTGCGACCAGCCGTCTGACTGTCGCAAGGGCCTCGCCTGCATCGGCGACGGTGAGAAGACGTGCCAGATCTGCGGACGCTCGACGGGCTGCAAGGAGAAGGGTCTGTGCGAGCCGTTCGAAGGCACCTGCATCGCCAAGCCCAAGCCCCGCTACGACAACAAGGAGGGCGGCTGCCCCTGCAGCTGCGACCACTCGGAGGAGCTGGCGAGCGAGCTCGAGGCGCTGGGAGGCGAGGAGGCGCTCGAACGCATCGACGACACGCTGGCGCTCATCGCCGAGCGCGAGGACGCCGGATTCGTGACCGAGGCCATGGTCAGCCACCGCCTGCGCCTGCTCGACCTCGCCGCCAAGCTCGGCATGCCCTCCTTCTTCGACCACACGCTCTGGAGCCGAAACGCCGATCGAGCGCAGCGCGGTGGGCTTCTGCCGGTCGACGGCGACGGGCTGCGCGTCCGCAGCGAGCTCGTCGTGCACGGCGAAAAGACGGAGACCATTCGCGGCAAGCCCAAGCTACAGCGCGCCTGCTTCCGCCTGTGGCTCGAGGTCGAGAACACCAGCGACGAGCCGCGCGTACTTCAAGTCCCGGCCCTGCAAGCCAATGTCCCTCTACCCGTCAGCCGCTGGTACATCGAGGACAGCGAAGGCCGCGAGTGGAGCGGCGCGCTCGCTGCCAGGGAGAAGGCGTCGGTGCTCGTGATCGGCTACGTCGGTGAGCCCATCCCGCCCGGCGCGGAGATCCAGGCGACGATCGAGCTCGAGTCGCTCGAAATCCCAGTCACCACCCGGGCACGCAACCGCTGGTACGAAGCCTGGGGAGAGCTCTAGCGATCAGCGGAAAGACTGCGCGGCTTCGACCGTGGCGCGTAGCTTTCGCAACGCCATGTCCGGCGCGCTCACGGGACGGTTCGAGAAAGACGCGAAGCCGCAATCCGGGTTGATGAAGACCCGGTCCGGCCCGTACAGCTCGAGCGCTTCCTCGATCGAGCGCCGGATGGCGTCGACCGATTCGATCTCCGGGACGCGCGGGTTGACGACGCCGAGGCCGAGCTCCTTGCCTTCGAACCGGATCAGCTCGCCGGCGCGCTCGGTCGCGTACTCCAACACGAGCTGCTTCACGTTCGTTCGCTCGAGGTAGGCTCGTAGCGGGTGATAGCTCCCGCGGAGCAGCGTCGACTCGTCGGGGCTCCAGTTGCCGCGGCAGATGTGCAGGCCGATCCGGACCTGATCCAGGCCTGCCACCACGCGGTTCAACAGCTCCACCGCGAGCTCGAGCTCCTCCGCCGGATCTTTTCTGGCGGCCAGCGCAGCGCACATGAAGGTGCGCACCCGCCCCTGAGTGAACACGAGCTCCGTCAGCACGGGTTCGTCGAGCTGGATGAAACTGGCGCCCGCCTCGATCAGCTCGAGGATCTCTTCTCGCAGGATCCGCACGACGTCCTCGCCGAGCTCCTCCTTCGACGCGTACGCCTCCCGGCTCACCTCCTTCACCCACATCGCGCGCGTCATCAGGTACGGACCCGGCAGCGCCACCTTGATGGGCTTCCC
>DATLIL010000449.1:0-7429 GCA_035539475.1 Polyangiaceae bacterium | reverse complement strand
GCTATCGTCGACCACGACGAACTTCGACTTGCCGTCTTCGTCGGCGGGTTTGGCGGCAGCCTTTGGCTTGGGCTCGGGTGCAGGTGCGTCGGCCGGGGCCGCGTCGGCGGGCGAGGCTGCGGGAGGCGCAGCGGTCGGCGTTGTCGGAGCCGGCGCCGGAGCCGGAGCCGGAGCGGCCGTGGCCGGCGGCGGTGATTTCTCAGCGGGAGGCGCGGGCTGGGCCTGGGCGATGCCGGCCACGAACAGGGGAGTCAGCCAGGACGGCAGGCGGGCGCTTCGCATGGGCGCCTACGTAGCATCAGCGTCTTCCTCGACCAAGCCCGCTGAGGGGCGGAAAGCGGCGTTCAAGTTCCACGCAACCTGACCGCGGGCCGAACCGACTGAAGAGGCGAAATGTCGACCATGGAAGAAGGGGAGGCTCCGGCGAGCCATTCACAGGTCACTGCCGAGCTCGGGCGAGCGCTGCCGGACGGGCGCTGGACGCTCGAAATTGGCGGCGATGAGCAGACGCAGGGGCTCGCCCTCGAGCCGGAGCGGACGGTGATCCTGGGATCCGGGCGCAGCGCGGATCTGATCGTTGGCGATCGCACCGTCAGCGCCCGACACTGCGAGGTCTGCTGGACGGCGCGGGGAGTGGTGCTGCGCGACCTGTCTTCGAAGAATGGGCTCTACGTGGGGGCTGCCCGAGTCGGCGCCGCCTTGCTGGTCGAGGATGGGGCGAGCTTCGTCATGGGTCGGACGACGGTCACTTTGCGCAGCGAGGGCGACGAAGAGAGCCAGCCGCCTGGCGCTGACGCCATTCCAGGCCTGGTCGGCGCCTCACTGCCGATGCGCCGCGTCGCGGAGCAGCTCCGGCGCTATGCCCGCTGCCGCGCGAGTGTGCTGTTGCAAGGTGAGTCGGGCACCGGCAAGGACGTCGCCGCTCGTGCCCTGCACGAGCTGAGCGGCAGGGCAGGGCAGTACGTACCGATCAACGTTGCTGCCTTCCCGGAGTCGCTGGCCGACAGCGAGCTGTTCGGTCACCGCCGCGGCGCCTACACGGGAGCGGTCCAGAGTCGCGCCGGCGCCTTCGAGCAGGCGGACGGCGGAACGCTCTTTCTGGACGAGGTCGCGGATCTGGCGCCTTCCGTCCAGGTCAAGCTGTTGCGGGTCGTGGAGGACGGCGCGCTCAGGCCGATCGGCGCGTCACAACCAGTGCACGTCGACGTACGGCTGATCTCGGCCAGCTGGGCCAGGCTCGACGAGCGCGTGCGTGACGGCCGGTTTCGCGCCGACCTCTTTCACCGCCTGGCCACCGTCAGCATCGCGCTGCCGCCGCTGCGTCAGCGCCGCAGCGACATCCCGGTGCTCGCGCGCACGATCCTCACGCGCATCGAGCCCGAGGTCGGCCAGAAAGCGCTGACCAGCGCCGCGCTCGCGCGTCTGGTGGAGCACGACTGGCCCGGCAACGTGCGCGAGCTCGGCAGCGTGCTCTACCGCGCTGCGCTGCAGAGCCCTGCTCCATTGATCACGGCGGGCGAGCTCGGGCTCGGCGGTAGCGAGCGCGTGGACGGCGAGCCCGTGGTGCTCGCTCCAGAGCAAGCGCGCGAGCTCTTGCGGCGACACGACGGTAACGTCAGCGCCGCTGCACGCGCTGCCGGAGTTGCGCGTACGACCTTCCGCGGTTGGCTCGGGCGAGCGCGCGAAACCTAGAAGGTGCCGCGGAGGCCGACGAAGCCAGGCCCGACCACCGCGCCGACGCGCGGCGAAGCCGGCCTGGTGCTCGTCTCGGAGCCGCTGTCGGCGTCAGCGAAGTAATAGATGATGGTGCCCGCCGCGGCGGCACCAGCGACGGCCCAGCTCACTATGGACAGCGTCTTCATGGTGTCACCGCTGTTGATGCTGTCCTCGTGGTCCGAGCAGGCTTGGCTGTACTGCTCGGCGCGCTCCGTTCTTTCCGCCACCGTCTGCGCATCCGTGCCCGAGTAACGGGCTGAGCGCGACAAGACGGCCGTGGGATCGACGCAGATGCCCGAGGTCGGAATCGAGTCTTCTTGCGCGGCCGTTCTGATGTCGTCCGCGCCTCCGTCTGCGTCATCGTAGTTTTGCTTGGCGCTGAGACCGAAGCCGACGCCGCCGGCGATGCCCGCGACGGTGAGACCACCGCCGACCCAGGCCAACGGTGTGTGGCTGAACCAGGAGAAGAAGCCTTCGCGCCCGCCGCTCGAAGGGCCACTGTCGTACTCTGGCGGGAGCGAGCTGTCGCCCGGTCCGTCCTCGTCGCGCAGCGCGGGCGCTGCAGCAGCGGCACCGGCCAGGCGCAGGCTGATCTCGCTGGCCTCGCCGGCCTTCGCCGACACCGAGGTCTTGCTCGCTTTACCGTCTTTTCGCGCCTCGATCTGGTGACTGCCGGGCGTGAGGTAGACCGCGTCCGGAAGGGGCGAGGTGCCCTCTTCGTTGCCGTCGACGAACACCGTCGCTCCCTCGATGTCGACCTTCACCGCGACTTCGCCGCAAACCGCCTTGGCCGCGAACAGCCCTGCCTCGGCGCCTTCGCGTTCCGAGGCAGTGGCGTCCTTGGACTCGCGCAAGAACATCGAAAAGTGCTTGGCCGCGTCCGCCTCGTGACCGGAACGAAGCTCGCTCTGCGCCAGGTTGAGCAACACCGCGGGGTGGCGCTTGAGCGCGTAGGCTTGAAGGAAAGCGACGCGCGCGCGGTCGTACTGCTTCTGGTCGAAGTACTGGACGCCTTCCTTGAAACGCTCGCGAGCCATGCTCGTCGCCGTCTCGTCGCTCTGAGCCTGTGCCCTGGCGACCGGAGCAAGCAACACGAACAAGCACACACTGGCCGTCAAAGAAGTGCGGAGGAGCTTTGTCATTGATCTCGTTGTCGGGGCTGACTCAAGCAACGCGCTAGAAAGGAGTGTCGCGAACGATGACCCCGCCTTTGCCGGCGGGCTGAGAAGGAGCAGTCTCTTTGGCGCTTGGTTTGCTGGCTTTGGGCGCAGCCTTCTTCGGGGCGGCCGCCGCCTTGCTCGACGTGCGCCGCGGAGCGGGCTCCACACTATCGCCCTTCGCGGTTTCGGCGGGAAGTACGACCGGCGCTTCCCGGCCTGCTTCCGTGACGGGGGTAACGGTGGGACCCTCGGGGGCGACCGGGGGCGGCGTCGCGGCGGCTGGTTCTGCTGCAGCCGGTTGCTGCTCTACCGTGGCTGGAGCGAGCGTCGAGGGCTCCTTCGACGTCAGCTTGAAAACGGCGGCCACGACCAGGACACCGGCGGCCACGCCCACGAGCAGCTGCCAGAGCCCGCTCTTGCGACTGCTGGGGGAGCGCGGGGCCGGGAAGTCCGGCGCCTTGATGTTCATCACCGTCTGCATGTGGCGAGACGACGAAGAGCGGCGACGAGCCTCGAGCTCCGCGGTGGTCGCGGCCTCGGCCTTCTGAACCTCTTCGGTCAGGACGACCGGGGGCGCAGCAGGATCGTCCTTGGGCTTGTAGAGCTTGGCGATACCGCTCGGCCCGTCGGGTGAACCCCCGGCCGTGACCGGGCTAGAGCCGCGTGCCTTCTCCACTGGCAGCGGCGGTGGTTCACTCGAGGGCGCGATACCGATGAGTGTCTGCTGCTTGGGCGGACGCGCCGATTCTTTCTTCGTCATCTCCGCTTTCGCGGGCTCTGCGGTCGGAGCCGCCGGTGGTTCAGCGTCGAACGGAGAGATGCCGCCGATCAGAGTGTGCTTCGCCGCCTTGCGCGGTTCGGCTGGCGTTGCTGTTGGCGCCACCGGCTTCGCGCTCGATGCTTCCCAGCTCGGGTGAAACTTCTCCGAGAGACGATCGGCCTCGTCTGGGCTGAGTCCTACGGCCGTAGAACCCGTGGGATCCGGAGGCTGGTCCTCGCGATCGGCCATTTTTTATCCCACTGATCAAAATAACACCGCCATCGGTCCCGGTGCAATCCGCCGAAACCCCGGCTGGTTCCCCCGTTTTCCGGCGTTTTTGCCGGTCTCGTACTAACCTTGGCCCCGGATGCGACGCCCGAGCTCTCTGCTGGCGCTGGCGCTCCTCCTCGCCTGCGGCGGGCGAGGACCCGGCGGGACCCCGGCCGGGGGCTCGTCCTCGGCCCGTCCTCAGGCTCTCCCGGCGCTACCTTCCCGGGCCGAGGTCGTCGCACTCTCGGACCAGTGGGCGCTCGAGGCCAGCAAGAAGCCTGGACGAGACGGTGCCGCCCTCTACGAGCGAGCGGCTCGACTGCGCCAGCGCATCTGGCGGCTCGAGCGGCGTGAGGCCGACGCTCTCGAGGCGGTGGAGCTCTTTCGCAGCGCAGCCCGGGACGCCGAGCTCGCCTGCAGCGCCAGCGTGGAGCGGGCGTTGATCGAGGGTGAGCTCCGCGGTGATGCCGTCGCGACCTATCGCGCCGTCTATGCTGCTCGCGTCTCGACGCCTGACGCTGGTTGCCGCGCTCGGGCCGACGCCGCCCTGCTCGCGTTGGATGCCTTCAAGCCGCTGCCCAGCGTCTTGTTCGAGATCGAACGCGAGCAGCGCGGTGCGAAGGGCGGCGTCGCGGCCGTTGCCAGCGTGCGGCCACCGTCTTCCAGCGAGGGGCCAGTCGTCGTTCCCAGCGTGACCACCCAGGCGCACGACCCCGCGCGGATCACCAGCATCGAGCGCTACGGCGGCGACGACGCGGCTCGAGTGTCGGTGTTCGTGACCCGGCCGACCACCTTCGAAGTCGGGGTGGTGGAGGAACAGAACGGCCAGCCACCGCGCCTGTTCGTCGACATCCATCACACGACCTACAGCGGCAAGAAGGCGCTGGATGTCGGTGGGCTGGTACAGCGTGTTCGGGTGGGCGCCCAGAAGGACGCGACACGTGTCGTGCTGGATCTCTCGCGATCGGTGTACCGCAAGGTCTTCTACCTGCCGGAGCCGTTCCGGCTGGTGATCGACGTTTCCAAGGAGCCTCCGCCTGCAGCAGAAAAGGAGGGCCCCGGGCCGCGTTCGATCAAGCGCGTGGTGCTCGATCCGGGTCACGGCGGCCACGACCCCGGCGCGACGGGGCCGGGCGGGCTGCGCGAGAAGGACGTGACCCTGGACATCGCGCATCGGGCTGCGCCGCTGATCGCGCGCGAGCTCGGCGTCTCGACGCTGCTGACGCGCGACGGGGACGCCTACATTGCGCTCGACGAGCGCACAGCGCGCGCCAACGCGTTCAATGCCGACGTGCTGATCTCGATCCATTGCAACGCCAGTGAAGACGGCTCGGGCAACGGCTTCATGACCTTCGTACTCGACGAGTCGGCTGACGCCCACGCCGCGCGCATTGCGGCGCGCGAGAACGCCGCCTCGGCCGCTGCCGCGGCGGAGCTCGCCAATGCGCTGAGCCGCGTGCTGGATCAAGGGACGGTGCAGCGATCGGTGCATTTCGCCGAGCTCCTGCAGCGCGCTACCGGCGCGTCGCTGAACAAACGCTACGGCGACGTCCCCGATCACGGCGTCAAACGAGCCGGCTTCTACGTCCTGGCTGGAGCGCGCATGCCGGCCGTTCTGTTCGAGTCGTCCTTCATTTCGAACCCGATGGGGGAGCTCAGGCTGAATACGGCGGACTATCGGCAGAAGATGGCCGACGCCATCGTCAACGCGGTCAGGGCCTACCGCGACGGGCACTGAGCCGGAGCCCGAGCGCCGTGGGGTGGGGCAAGGCGGCTCCGCGCCAGCGGATCCCCCCAAACCCGAGCAGGCCCCAAAGGAAATAGCGGGCCCTCGCCCACCGGGGTTGCGGCCGGTATTGACTGAAGAGACCCGCGTGCCTAATTTGTTGGGCCGACCCAGAGTCGGCTCGAAGGCCAGTTCCCGATGACGAAGCTTCAGCTCAAGAAGTTCCGAGAAATGCTGGAAGCCAAGCGCGATGAGATCATCAAGCGCGCTCAGCAAACCCTCGATGAGGACATGACGTTGGACGCCAACGACCTGCCGGACGAGATGGATCTGGCGTCGAGCGAGTACCTCCAGTCCTTCACGTTCCGGCTCCGTGGGCGCGAAAAGGTGTTCCTGGACAAGATCCAGAAGGCGATCGAGAAGATCGACAGCGGCAATTTCGGCGTCTGCGACGATTGCGGCGAAAAGATCTCGATCAAACGCCTCGAGGCGCGGCCCGAGACCACGCTCTGCATCCGCTGTAAAGAGGATCAGGAGCGAGTCGAAAAAGACTTCGGCTAGAGCCGTCGAATCCCAGCGCAGCCGGGGTACGTCGCCACAGGCGTGGCACGATCGCCCCGGCGCGCTCTAGCGCTTGGACTTGCGAGCCCCGGCGGCCTTCTTCTCGCGCGGTGCCGCGACCTTGGGCGTCTCGCGCTTTAGCGGCAGGCTCTTGGTCTCGCCGAACAGCGCCGAGAGATAGCGGCCCGTGTGGCTGCCTTCTTTCGCGGCGATTTGCTCGGGTGTTCCGGCGGCGACGATCAGACCGCCGTGCTCGCCGCCCTCGGGGCCCATGTCGACGACCCAATCGGCGCAGGCGATGAGCTCGATGTTGTGCTCGATCAGCACGATCGAGTTGCCGGCGTCGCGCAGGCCGAAAAGGGCGTGGGTCAAGAGCTCGATGTCGGAGAAGTGCAGGCCGGTGGTCGGCTCGTCGAGCACGTAGAGCGTGCGGCCCGTGGCCTTGCGCGAGAGCTCGGTGGCAAGCTTCACGCGCTGCGCCTCGCCGCCGGAGAGCGTGGTCGCCGGCTGACCGAGCTGGATGTAGCCGAGGCCGACCTGGCGCAGCGCCGTGAGCTTCTGGCGGATGCGCGGGATCGACTCGAACATCTGATCGGCGGCGTCGACGGTGAGGTCGAGCGCGTCGGCGATGGACATGCCGCGGTACTTCACCTCGAGCGTCTCGCGGTTGTAACGCCGGCCGCTGCAGGCGTCGCAAGTGACGTAGACGTCGGGCAAGAAGTGCATCTCGACGCGCAGCACGCCGTCGCCCTGGCAGGATTCGCAACGCCCGCCTTTGACGTTGAACGAGAAACGCCCCGGCTTGTAGCCGCGCGCGCGCGCATCGGGCAGGCCGGCGTAGAGCTCGCGCAGGTGCGTGAAAATGCCGGTGTAGGTCGCCGGATTCGAGCGTGGCGTGCGGCCGATCGGCGCCTGGTCGATGCTGATCACCTTGTCGATGTGCTCGAGGCCCTCGATGCGATCGCACGGGCCGACCCAGCCGGTGGCGCCATAGAGCTCGGCGCGCGCCGCGCTGAGCAGGGTGTCGACGATCAGGCTGCTCTTGCCCGAGCCGCTGACACCGGTGATCGCCGTGATCAGGCCGAGCGGGATTTCGAGCGTGACCTCTTTCAGGTTGTGCGCCCGGGCGCCGATGACTCGCAGTGGCTGTCCCTTCGGCTTGGTGCGCGTGCTCGGGATGGGGAGGCGCTTGGCGCCCGAGAGGTACGGGCCCGTGACCGAGTCCGGGTCGCGCAT
>DATLIL010000448.1:0-4570 GCA_035539475.1 Polyangiaceae bacterium | reverse complement strand
GGTTCGGCACATCGTGGAGCTTCACGGTGGCCGCGTCACCGCCACCAGCGAAGGCATCGGCCAGGGCGCCACGTTCACGATCATGCTACCGCTGAGGCCCGTCATCCCGGCCACCAGCGGCCGGCGCCGCAAGATCCCGGGCGATGCTGCGCTGCCGGAGCGGGCAGTGATCGAGCTCAATGGCATCAAGGTGCTGATCGTGGATGACGAGCCCGACGCGAGGGATCTCGTTGCGTCGGTGCTGGCAGAAGCGGGCGCAGAGGTGAAGACGGCTCCGTCCGCCGGGGAGGGTTTCGACGCGTTCCAGCACTTACAGCCGGACGTGCTCGTCAGCGACATCGGTATGCCCGACGAGGACGGCTACTCCTTCATGCGCCGCATTCGCGCTCTCCCGACCGCGGAGGGTGGCCGCGTTGGTTCACTCGCTCTGACGGCCTTTGCGCGCGAAGAGGACCGCATGAAGGCCATCAGCGCCGGCTACACCAGCCACCTCGGCAAACCCGCGAGCCCCGACGCGCTGGCTTCGGCGGTGGCCAACCTGGCCAGTGTTCGTCAGCGCGCGTAGTCCGGCTCTCACGCCGGCAGCGCAGCGAGCACACGCTCGAGGGCGTCGAGATCGATCGGCTTGACCATGTGGTGATCGATGCCGGCCTCTCGCGATCGCCTGCGGTCGTCTTCCTGGCCCCAGCCCGTGAGCGCGATCAGGGTCACGTCGGCGGTGTCCGCCTGCTGCCGGGTGCGGCGGGCGATCTCGTAGCCGTCGATGTCGGGCATGCCGATGTCCAGGAGCACGACCGAGGGCCTGTAGGTGCGGAACGCCTCCAGCGCGGCGTAACCGTCGTAGACGGTGTGAACCTCCGCGCCCATGTTCTCGAGCAGCAAGCTCAGGCTGTCAGCGGAGTCGTGGTTGTCGTCGACCACCAGGATCCGGCGTGGTGGCAGGCCCGAACGACCCAGCTGCTCCTCCGGCCGGACCGCTTCATCATCGGCCAGGGGCAAGCGCAGCACGAACTCGCTGCCACGGCCGAGCCCGTCGCTCGTGGCCACGATGCTACCGCCGTGCAGCTCGGCCAGGCTACGCGCCAGCGTCAGGCCGATGCCCAGGCCGCCGGCGCGACCGTAGTTCCGTCCCACCTGCGTGAAGAGATCGAAAACCCGCGGCAGCATGTCGTTGCTGATGCCGGCACCGCTGTCTCTGACGGAGATGGCGACCTCGGGGCCGTGCTGCTCGGCGGTAAGCCAGATCCGGCCCCCAGCGGGAGTGTACTTGGCAGCGTTGTTCAGCAAGTTGGAGAGCACTTGCGCCAGGCGAACCGGATCGGCGTCCAGGATCAATGGCTGCGGTGGCAGCGCTAGGCGCAGCTGGTGCCGCCCGGCTTCGATCAGCGGCCTGCTGGTCTCGACCGCATTGCGCACGACGTCCTCGAGCAAGATCAGTTGCTTGCGCAGCTCGATCTTGCCGCGCGTGATGCGCGAGACCTCCATCAGGTCGTCCACGAGGCGCACCAGCTGATCGACCTGGCGACCCATCATCTCGCGCAAGCTGGCGCCGACCTCGTCGTTGCCAGCGACGCGGAGCGCGTGCAGTGAGTTCTTGATCGGAGCCAGTGGGTTCCGGAGCTCGTGCGCGAGCGTGCCCAGGAACTCGTCCTTTCTGGCGTCCGCCTGCTTGAGCGCCTCGCGGCTGTCTTCCAGCGCCTTGCGCGCCCAGACCTGCGTCGAGACATCGCGGAAGTAGCAGACCAGACCGTGGCGGCCGTCCGGCAGCGTGATGCGATCCAGGCGCCAGTCGAAGTATTCGGTCACGCCGCGGTCGAAGCGAAACTCGGCCCGCTCCGAAGCGACGTAGGGCTCACCGGTCTCGAGCGTGTGCCGGAAGACGGACACCATCTCGTCGGCGTAATCCTGCTCCCACCTGAGCTGCATGATCTCGTGGAAGTCACGGCCCACCACGCCGCCAGGAACGTCTCCGAACGCCGGCAGCGCGAGCGCGTTGGCCGCCTGGATCCGCAGGTCTCCGTCGACCAGGTAGACGCCCATCGGCGCCTGGTCGAGCAACATTTCGAACTGCGTGCTCTGATAGCGCAGCGCGCGTTCTGCCTCACGCCGCTGCCGCGAGAGCGTGAGCTGGGAACTGACGCGCGCCATGAGCTCGCGGGCAGCGAACGGCTTCGTCAGGTATTCATCGGCGCCGGCGTCGAGCCCCTCGATGCGCGCCTCCTCGCCCGCCCGCGCGGACAGCATGATCACCGGCAACGTACGCGTGCGCTCGTCGGCGCGGATCGCCGCCAGCAGCTCGAAGCCGTCGAGGTGCGGCATCATCACGTCGGCCAGGACCAGATCCGGGGGATCGCTACGGATCTGATCGAGCGCGGCCTGTCCGTCTTCCACCGCAATCACCTCGTAGCTGCGGCCGAGCAGGCGGCTCACGTACTCGCGCATATCAGCGTTGTCGTCCGCAACGAGCACTCGGGCGCCGGCCATCGTGTGGCTCGCGCTGCTGGGGGCTTCGCCGCGGATCTCGGTATCCGCTTCGGGGAGCCAGCGCAGGGCCTCCTCGATGAACGGCATCACGCCCAGGCTGGTCGGGGGAAGCTCGCGCTGGATGCTGATGTGATCCTCCGGCAGGTGCTCCTTTCCGTTGGGGATCGTGAGCGTGAACCTGCTGCCCACGCCCTCCTGGCTCTCGAGCGACACCTCGCCGCCGTGAATCTTGGTCAGCTCCTGCACGAGCGCGAGCCCGATGCCGGTGCCCTCGTGGCTGCGCGAGCGAGCGTTCTTCACCCGCTCGAAGCGCTGGAACATCTTCGGTAGATCGGCCTCGGCAATACCGACGCCGGTGTCGCTGACCGAGAGCTCGATGCGGCCGTCTTGCGAGCGCAGGCCGACCCTGATCGTGCCTTCGAAGGTGAACTTCAAGGCGTTGGACAGCAGGTTGAGCACGATCTTTTCCCACATGTCGCGGTCGACGTAGGCCGGCTCGCGCAACGGTGCGCAGTCCACCACCAGCCGCAGACCCGCCCTTTCGATCGCCGAACGAAACACGCCGGCAAGGTCACTGGTCAGCGTGACCAGATCGGTCGGCTCGTAATTCGCCTCGACGCGACCGGCCTCGATGCGCGAGAAATCCAGCAGGGTGTTGACGAGCCGCAGCAGACGGAGACTGTTTCGGTGCGCGACCGCCAGCGTCGTCGCCACCTCTCGCGGTACGGCGCCGTGCGCCTCCGACAGCACGTCTTCCAGCGGGCCCAGCATCAGCGTCAGCGGCGTACGAAACTCGTGACTGACGTTGGAGAAGAAGACGGTCTTGGCGCGGTCGATCTCTGCCAGGGCTTCGGCCCGGCGACGCTCGTCTTCCAGCGCCTGGACGTCGGCCAGGCTCGATTCGATCTGGGTCGCCACGAGGCCGCAGAACGTGCGGTAGGCGTCGTCCAGCGCCCGCAACGGACTCAACGCCAGGACGAGGACCGCGCGCGGCCGCTCCTGTCCAGGCAGCTGGATGGGGAGCACCAGTGCCTTGTCTGGAGCGAGAGCCCAGCTTCCGGTGGGCAGCTCGTCGAACCGCGTCGAGAGATCGCTGATGGTCGCCGTGCCACCCGATTGCGCGACGGTGCCGAGGAGCCACGTTCCGCCCTGGAGCGCATCGAGGTCCACGTCGACGGGGGCAGCCACGGCGCCAATTTCGATCCCGCTGCTGGCGACGAGCTCGGCGCGTTCCCCGCCGTCGTCGACTCGATAGATGAGCGCGAAGGGGATGTCCTGCTGGTTCTCTTCCAGCACCTTTGCCGCCGCGGCGTAGAGCGCGGCTTCGCTCTCGGCGCCCTTGCAGCGGGCCAGGTCTCGAAGCGTGCGCAGTCGGCGATCGCCGATGACCTTCTCCGTCGTCTCGATCACCGGACAGAAGACGCCGACAATCTTGCCGTGTTCGTCGTAGATCGGGGAGTACGAAAACGAGAAGTAGGCCTCCTCGCGATAGCCCTCGCGGTCGATGTGGAGCATCAAATCCCGGGAGCGCGTCGCTTCACCGTGCTCCATGACTTGCGCGAGCATTGGCCCGATGGTGCTCCAGATCTCGGCCCAGACCCGGGCGCCGGGCACTGCCATGGCGGTCGGATGTTTGGCGGACCCGAGAATTGGTCGGTACTCGTCGTTGTAGAGCAGCGCGAGCTCGGGTCCGACCCAGATGCAGATCGGAAACGCGCACGTGAGGCTCGTCGTGACCGCATTCCGCAGTGCGGGCGACCAGCGCTCGACGGGACCAAGCGGGGTCCTCGACCAGTCGTGCTGTCGCATGCGACGAGCCATCTCGCTTTCGCCGGGAAAGACTTGTTCGAGCATTGGTGACCTCGCGCGTGTGGCTCTGAGTGAAGCGCTGCCGCGATCCGTCTGCAGGCTAGATCGGAAGCACTGATTGCTGTCGAGGCGTTTCGCCACTCTGCTGGCACTGCCGAAATCGGCGCGCGCAGCTGTGGCAGGCTGGTGCCAATGTGTTGCACATCGCCGCTGTCGAGTTGCCGCTAGATCGAATAGTCGAGTGACACGAAACTGCGCTGCAACGCATGTCGTCCGC
>DATLIL010000447.1:0-10765 GCA_035539475.1 Polyangiaceae bacterium | reverse complement strand
CTCGTCTTCTTCCGCGTCGACAAGATCCGGCCCAGCGACACCGAGGCCGTCGCCCGCCTCCTGATCAAGGAAGAGAAGGTGCTGGCCGACCTCGACAAGCTCCGCGAGTACGACACCTCGTACTCGGCGCCCGGCATCGGTCGCTTCCGCGTCAACGTTTACCGCCAGCGTGGGTCCCTGGCGATCGTGATGCGTGTGATCCCGTTCAACGTGCCCAACCTGGAGAAGCTCGGCGCGCCCCAGGCTTGCTACGCGCTGGCGGAGAAGGATCGCGGGCTCGTCTTGTGTGTCGGCGCCGCGGGCAACGGCAAGAGCAGCACGCTGGCGGCGATGATCGATCACATGAATCACACCACGCAGCGGCACATCGTCACGATCGAGGATCCGATCGAGTACCTGTACGAGGACGACAAGTGCTCGATCAGCCAGCGCGAGATCGGCGCTGACACGCACAGCTTTGCCAGTGCGCTCAGGGCAGCGCTGCGCCAGGATCCGGACGTGATCCAGGTCGGCGAGATCCGCGACGCCGAGACCATGGAAATCGCGCTCAAGGCCGCCGAGACCGGGCACCTCGTGATCTCCACGCTGCACACGCCGGATGTGACCCGTACGATGAACCGCATCATCGCGCTGAGCGACGACAAGAACCCGGAGGAGCTCCGCGAGCGCCTCGGCGACGCGCTGCAGGGCATCGTGGCCCAGCGGCTCTTGCCCCGTGAAGGTGGCGGCATGGTGCTGGCGGCGGAGGTCCTGGTCTCCACCGGCTCGGTGCGCGAGACGATCAAGCGCCCGCTCGGCAATCCCCCGCTCAAGGAGCTGATGGAGTCCGGCCAGAGCATGTACGGCATGCAGACCTTCGAGATGCACATCAAGCAGCTGATCAAGGAAGGGCTGCTCGATCGCGAAGTCGGCCGCGCCGCGATGGGTTTCTAGCCCTGAACCTGGACGCGAGGCCGGGCTTTGGCTATTGAGCGGGCGATGCCCGAGCTTCGCCACGACTGGACGCTGCAAGAAATCCGCGCCCTCCACGATCTGCCCCTGTTCGAGCTCCTTGATCGGGCCCGCGCCGTGCACGTGGCGCACCACACCAAGCAAGAGGTGCAGCTCTGCACCCTGCTCAGCGTGAAGACCGGCGGCTGCCCCGAAGACTGCGCCTACTGCCCGCAATCGTCGCACCATGAGACGTCCGTCAAGGGTGAGGCGATGCTGAAGGTCGAGGACGTGATCGCCTCGGCCCGAGCCGCCAAGGAGCGTGGGGCGACCCGCTTTTGCATGGGCGCCGCCTGGCGCGAGGTCAAAGAAGGGCCCGCCTTCGAGCGCGTGATCGAGATGGTGCGCGGCGTGAAGGCGGAGGGGCTCGAGGCCTGCGTCACCCTGGGCATGCTGAACGAAAAGCAGGCCGCGCGGCTCAAGGAGGCGGGCCTGGACGCCTACAACCACAACCTCGACACCTCGCGCGAGCACTACAAGTCGATCATTTCGACGCGTAACTTCGACGACCGCCTGCGCACACTGCGCAACGTGCGCCAGGCCGGCATCACCGTCTGCTCGGGCGGCATCATCGGTATGGGCGAGAGCATCGACGACCGCTGCGGCATGCTGCTCGAGCTCGCCAACCTGTCGCCGCATCCGGAGAGCGTGCCGATCAACGCGCTGGTCCGCGTCGAGGGCACGCCCCTCGAGGCGTTGCCGCCGATCGATCCGCTGGAGCTCGTACGCATGATCGCCACGGCCCGCATCCTGATGCCGGGCACGCGCGTACGGTTGAGCGCCGGGCGCAGCGAGCTCGGGCGCGAGGCGCAGCTGATGTGCCTGTACGCCGGTGCCAACAGCATCTTCTACGGCGAGAAGCTGCTCACCACGCCGAACCCGGAGCAGGACGCCGACACCGAGCTGATGCGCGCCGCGGGCTTAACGGCTCAGGCGCCGGCGCCGTAGCGCGATCACCCCGACACCGACGAGCAGGAGAGCGAGCGGTCCACGTCCGCTCGGCTTCGTGCCGTGGACGGCGCAGCAGCCGGTCTCGGCCGTGGCACACTCGCGCGAGAAGCCGTGGCGGGGCTCGCAGTCAGCCGGCCGTTCCGTAGCCTCGGGACCGTACAGCGCGCAGATCCCGGCCACGTCGTCGGCGTCCAGCGTGCGCAGGCCGATGTCGCCGGGATGGTAGCCGGGGCGCATCGTGGCCGAGCGCACGTCGGAGTGCGAGAGCCCGAGAAAGTGGCCGACCTCGTGGGTGATGATCGAGGGCAGATCGGCGTCCACGTTGTCGTCGCCGACGGTCAGGTTGTAGTCGAACGAGTTCACTTCGACGTCGGCGTCGTAGATCTCGCCAGTGTCGACGTTGAAGGTGATGGTGGTGAGGGCGAGCGTGTCTTCCTGGTTCTCGTAGGGCCAGTCGGCGTCACGGAACATGAACACGTTGGCGTTGGGCTGATCGGAGTTGTACTCGCGCTCGTCGCAGGCGATCGGCCCGTAGTTTTCGACGGCTATGTTGGGCAGGTAGTCGCCGCAGTCGGCGCTGATCCAGGTCTGGAAGGCCGTATCGACCACGTCGCGCATCTTGTCGTAGCTGATGTGGTCGCTGCTCGAGCCGTCTTCCTGCACGCCGAAGGAGACACACGACGTCGGCCAGTACAGTGGGCGGTCATTGACCAGACAGCCGCTGGCGTCGCGGCTGCAGGCGAGCTCCGGCTTGTCGTTGGAGCAGGCCATCGTGCGGCAGTAGGCCAGGGCCGACTGCGGCGCGAGCAGCGCGGCGAGGAGGGCGGCGCTGGCGAGCCATGCGGAGCGGCGGCTCATTGTTTGGCCGCCTGCTTCACGAGCTCGCGGGCTTCCAGCACGCTGCGACCGCGCAGGCGCGCGACCGCCGAGGTCTTGTCGTCGAGCAGGACGGACAGCTGCCGGCTCGGGTTGAGGCGAACGACTCCCGACGAGTCGCTGGCGAGGGGGTAGTGCCCCTGGGCCATGGCGGTGACACCGAGCATGCCGTCCCTGTCGGGCATGAGGAACGCCACGCAGTCCTCGTTGAGCAGGAGGTCCGCCTCGCCGTGCACCACCTGACCGAGCTTGCCCACGGTGCCGCCGAGCGTGCGCACCAGGAGCTCGGCTTCGCCGCCCCCGACCAGCGCCTCGTCCACGCGCACGCGGGTGTAGGTCACGATCCTGCGCTGGTCGCCGTAGCGGGTCCATTCGCTGTAGGCGTCCAGGGGTCGGCCCCGAAGGATGTGGGCGCTGCGCCGGACGAGCTGCTCGAGGGGGAGCCCCCGTGCCACGCCCGCCTGGGCCATGTCCGGGAGCAAGGCTCCCACTGCTGCCGTACCCACCCCAGCCAAGAATTGCCGCCGTATCACCATGGTTTCCCTAATCGAGTCAGCCATCAGCCTAACACGCCGCGCCATGACTGCCCTTCCGTAGCTCGAAACCCGCGCGAAACGGGGGGCGCCTACCCTGCCAGCGTGCGCTATAACGCTGGGGTTCAGTCGCCCGGAAGGCAGTCCTGGATCCGCGGCCTGCTCTCGTTCCTCTTGCCCATGCCTCCTAATTCACCCGACGTCGAAGCGCCGGAACAAGAGCGCACCTCGTCCGGCCTCGCGGCGGAAATTCGCGCGTACCTGCTGCGTCATCGTGGCGACGTCGAAAGCATGATCCGCACCGCAGGCGGCGATGCGGGATTGCCCGCAGCGCTCCGCTACAGCAAGGCCTTCGACGGTCTGCTCTGCTCTCTGTTCAACGCGCTCGAGTCTGCGTTCGCCAAGGAGGGGTCCTGGCACCCGGTTGGCCTGGCCGCGGTCGGCAGCTACGGACGTAGCTCGCTCGCGTACCACAGCGATCTCGACGTACGGCTGATCTCCACCGCGCGCGTCGACAAGATCCGGCCGATCGCCGAGGCGCTGCTCTACCCGCTGTGGGACGCGGGGCTGTCCATCGGGCATCAAGTGGTGACGCCGGGCGACATGCTCGATCTGGCCAAGAACGATCTGCCCACCGCGACTTGTCTGCTCGACTGGCGCCACATCACGGGCGATCGGACGGCCAGCGACAAGATGCTGGAGCGCGCCTTCGAAGGCCTGTTCGGCATCGGCGCGATCGGCAAGTTCCTGGAGCGCTTGAGCACGCGCACTTCCGAGCGCATCGGCCGCTTCGGGGACTCGGTTTATCTGCTCGAACCCGACGTCAAGAACGGCATCGGCGGGCTGCGTGACCTCGACATCGCGCACTGGGTGGCGCGAGCGCGCTGGCGCGTGACGGACCTCTCGCAGCTGGTGCGGCTGGGCGTGCTCCTGCCGCGCGAGTGGCAGCCGATCGAGACTGCGATCAAGCTGCTCTGGCGGGTGCGCAACCTGCTTCACCTCTCCGCCGGGCGGCGTTCCGATCGGCTGAGCTTCGATCGTCAGGAGCAGCTCGCGGTGGAGCTCGGCTACGGCAGCGGCGGCGCCGGCGTCGAGGCCTTCATGAGCGAGTACTACCTGCACGCGCGCTGCATCCAGCGCACCAGAGATCTGCTGCTGGCGCGCGCCGAGCCTCCGCCCAAGCGCCGGCCCCGCGAGCGCGTGATCGGGCGCGGGCTGAAGCTACAGAACGAGCAGGTCTCGATCACCGATCCGGCGGAGCTCGAGAGCGATCCGGCGCTGGCCCTGCGCGTCTACGACGAAGCCATCCGCCGCAACGCACCGGTGTACCCCTTCGCCCGCGATTCCATCGCGCGCGCGGCGAGCTCGCCGGCGTTCTGCGAAAAGCTGCGCCAGTGCGAGGAAGCCGGCAGGCTCTTCGTCCGCCTCTGCACCGTGGTGCAGCGCACGCCCTTCAGCGACGGCTCCGTGCTCAAGGAGCTCCACGACGTCGGCCTGCTGCTGGCCTTGATCCCGGAGTTTTCGCCCGTGGTCGGCCGCGTCCATCACGACGTCTACCACGTGTACACGGTCGACGTGCATTCGGTGGCGGCCGTCGATCGCCTGCGCGAGCTCGTCCGCGGCGAGCTCGCTGCGGAACATCCGCTGGCGTCGCGCCTGGCGGCCGAAATCTCGCGCCCGAACGTGCTGTTCTTCGCCGCGCTCCTGCACGACATCGGCAAGGACACCGGCGGCAAGAATCACTCGGAGCGCGGCTTCGAGATGACGCGCGGCATCCTCGAGCGCCTGGGCGTCCCGGAGCACGACATCCTCGAGGTGCAGCACCTGGTGCTCAAGCACCTGCGCATGTACCACGTGTCCACGCGCCGCGACATCGACGACCCCGAGACGATCGAGGCCTTTTGCGCCGAGGTTCACGGGCGCGAGGGCCTGCGCGAGCTCTACCTGCTCACCATCTGCGACGTCTCGACCACGAGCCCCACGGCGCTCAGCAGCTGGAAGGCGCGCGTGCTCGAGGAGCTCTACGTCTCGGCCGATCAGGCGTTCTCGGCTGGCGGCAGCGCCGGACGCGAGGTGCGCCTCGAGCAGATCAGGAACGAGGTGCGCGCGCTCTGCCCCGAACGCGGCGAGCGTGAGTTCCTCGATCACTTCTTGCAGGCCATGCCGGAGCGCTACCTGTACGCCAACGAGTCGGCCGACATCGTGCGCCACTCACGCTTCGCGCGGCAGGGGCAGATGCAGCAGGTCAACGTGACGGTCATGACGACCGACGACGCCTACGTCGAGCTCGGCTTCATCGCCGACGACAGGCCCGGCTTGCTCGCCATGATCACCGCCACGCTGACCGCGTCGCGCTTTCAGGTCGTGGGCGCCCAGGTCTACTCCTGGGTCGACACCTTCGGTCGCACGCGCGCGCTCGATCTCTTCTGGGTTCGCAGCAACAGCAACGCCGAGTCGATCCCGGCCGCGATCAACAAGGTGAGCAAGGACTTCAGCCGCTTGCTCAGCCGCCAGCTGACCCCGGCTGACCTGGTGACCGGTGGCGAACGTCGCCGCTGGTCGGACCGCCCGACGCCCAAGGTCCAGACCGAGGTCAACATCGATAACCGCTCTTCGGCCGCGCAGTCGGTGATCGAGGTGACCACCCGCGACCAGCTCGGCCTGCTGTTCTGGCTGGCCAACAGCCTCCAGGCCCTGGGGCTGCAGATTTCCCTGGCCAAAATCAACACCGAGGGCACCCAGGTCGCGGACGTTTTCTACGTCACCGACGCCAATGGGCAGAAAATTACCGACCCGGCGCTGATCGAAGAGATCAAGAGTCGGATCTTGTCGAGCGTCGCGCAACTCGAGAAGATGACGTCGCATGAACACTGAGACCCTCCGCAGGTTCGGCGCCGCGGCGCTGTTGCTCTCGGCTTGCAGCTCGACGCCCCCGGCGAAGGAGCCTGATCCCTCGCTGGAGGAGAAGCCGGCGCAGAACCAGCCCGATCCGAACGCGGTCGCGGAGGCGTCCAGCGCCAAGGTGCAGCAAGGCATCGAGGCGATCCAGAAAGAGGACTTCGCCGGCGCCAAGGCCGTGCTCAGCGAGGCGCGCAAGGAAGCGCCCAACGATCCGCAGGCTGCCTTCTACCTGGGCGCGGCGCTGCTGAACCTCGGGGACGCCGCAGGCGCGCGCAAGGAGTTCGAGGCCGCGCTCAAGCTCGATCCGAAGCTGACGCCTGCCTCGGTCAACCTGTCGACGGTCCAGCTCGAAAGCGGCGAGACGGAGCAAGCGCTCGCCACCGTCGATGCCGCCTTGAAGCACGCACCCAAGGAGCCGGACCTCCTGGTCAATCGCGCCATCGCGCTGGAGACCGCCGGCAAGAAGGAAGAGGCGCTCAAGGCCTACGGCGACGCTGCCGCGGTCAAGCCCGACGACATCGAGCTGCACATCGCCTACGCCGATCTGCTGCGGCAGAACGACAAGTCGCAAGAAGCCGTGGCCGAGCTGCGCAAGGCGCTGAACACCGAGGACCCGACGCTGCTCGCCGCCGCGGCGCGCCAGTTCGGCCTGAATCGCGCGTTTTCCGACTGCGTCGCCGCACTCGACAAGGCCATCAAGCTCAAGTCGTCACCTGATCTGCTGGTCCGCCGCGGCGTGTGCCGTCACGAAGTGAAGGACGACGCCGGCGCGCTGGCTGACTACAACGCGGCTCTCGCCGTCGACGCCAGTTTCGCGCCCGCCCACTACTACCTGGGCATGCACCTGGCGAAGAAGGACAAGAAGAAGGCCCTCGAGCACCTCGACAAGGCCGCGTCGCTGGCCAAGGGTGAGGGCGTCGGTCCAGCCGCGAAGCGTGAAGCCGACGAGCTGCGCAAGAAGAAGTAGGCCACGAGCAGGTCGTGCACCCGAAGAAGCTCGAGGCGGTGACAAAGCTGGATGGCCCTGAGCGCTACGGGTACTTCGTCCGCAAGGTAGCGGATGGGGAAGTGGCGTGGGGTCTCGAGTCGGCAGGTTGGGCCGCCGGCGAGGACGACTCTGGCCGTCTCGCTTTCGTGACCTGGCCGGAGCGTGAGTTTGCCGAGCTCTGCGCTACCGATTCATGGAGCCACTATGTGGCCAAGGAACTCGAGCTAGACCACCTGCTGAGGGTCTTCCTGCCCGGCCTGCAGCGCGACGGTAGCCTGGTCGCCGTATTTCCCACGCCGACCAATAAGGCTGTTTTCGTGGAACCGGCACGATTGATCGAAGATCTGCGCCTGGAGCTCGAGCAGTACGAGGACGCCTAGTAGCCAGCGAGATCGAACTGCCGTCCGATCACGAACATCGCGCCCCACGTCGTTTGCCCGATGGTGTGATCACTCGTGGTCTCGTACCTGTCGCCGCTGAACCAGCCCTCTTCTTCGTAGGTAACTGACTTCTCCTGCCGGTCGAGGTCCTCGTCCATCATGCCCAGGAGGCCGTAGAACGTGCGCCTTTCGCCAGGCGCGTAGCCGAGGACCAGCCGGCCGCCGACGTAGGGCAGGGTGCCGCCCACTCCGGGGTCCTTGGAGAGGATGCCGTGGCCGACGCCGTCGTAGCCGTGCACGCCGCAGGTAAACAACGCGCGCATCGAAAAGTCCGAGCCGACGTGCACGCCGGCGAGCCCGCCCGCGCCACCGACCGCGGAGAACAGCGCCGCGCCGTAGAGTTCCGCGCCGACCTCGACGACGCCCATGCGATGCAGCCCGGCGAGAGAAAACGCCATGCCACCTGCAGCGTCACCTCCCAGGGCCCCCACGCCGCCCAGCAATGCGGTTTCCCTCGTGCTCTCCGCGTTGGTGGGCGCAGCCTCCGGCGTGGGCTGCTCGGGACTGCTCAATGCGTAGGCGAGAACGACGACGTTGAACATGGCGCAGTTCCAGAGCAATCCGCATGCCCCCGCGGCTGCAGCACCTAAGTGGCGAACTTGATTGTCGTGACGCAGCGCGGTGTCGCCCCCGAGCAACAGTTCCGTGCCAGCCTTGGTGCGAACCTGCGTACCCGCCGGGACGTACTCTTCGCAGGCGCTTTCAAGCAGTGCGCGAGCTTTTCCCGGAGGGCCGCGAGGCCGCGTTAGCGGCCGAGCCGCGACGACCTTGGGGATCTTGGAAGAACAGATCTCGATCGAAATCTGAGACCCGAGTCACGAATGCGCCGCGCGATCCTCGACGGAGGACAAACCGGCGAGACCGGTGCGGCTTGCTCACCAGTCGCGCGAGTCGCAAGGCACGACTCGATGGAACTCGCCAAATAAAACCCCGCGAGGCGGCGCGCAGCCGCCGAGCTACCGGCACTACAAGAGCAATTCCAAGAGCCTGTCCAGCTCATCCCACGAAGAGTACTTCACCAGGATCTCGCCCTTGCCGTCCTTGTCCTTGACCTCGACCTTGGTGCCGAGCTTGCGCTCCAGGCGGCCTTCGAGATCGCGCACGCTGGCGGTCTTGCCGCCCTTGCCGCCGGGTTTGCCGGGGCCTGCTTCCTTCTCGGACTTGGCGTTGCGGACCAGCGCTTCGGTCTGACGCACGCTCAGGCGCCCGCGCACGACCTTCTCGGCGAGGTTGGTCAGCGCCAGATCGTCGGGCGCGCCCAGCAGCGCGCGGGCGTGGCCCTCGCTGAGCTCGCCGTTGACGACGCGCTCGCGCACGGTCTTGGGCAGCCGCAGCAGGCGCAGGGCGTTGGCGATCGTCGAGCGATCCTTGCCCACGCGCTGGGCCAGCGTTTCTTGGGTGTAGCTGTGCTCCTTGACCAGGCGGTCGAGGGCTTCGGCAAACTCGATCGGATCGAGATCGGCGCGCTGGACGTTCTCGATCAGCGCGAGCTCGTAGGCTTCCTTCGCCGAGACGTCGCGCACCACGACGAGCACTTCGCGCAGGCCGGCTTTCTGCGCCGCGCGCCAGCGCCGTTCACCGGCGATGATCTCGAAGTCGTCACCGCCCTGTCGCCGGCGCACGACCAGCGGCTCGAGCACGCCGTGCTCGCGGATCGATTGCGCCAGCTCCTCGAGCTTCTCGTTGTCGAAGTGCTGACGGGGCTGGCCCCGCTGCGGAATGATCTTGTCGAGCGGGCAGGTGAAGACGTTGTTGTCGCCGTAGCTCGGCGCCGCCGGTTTCTCCGGACTCGGCGCCGGCATGCGCGCGGGCAAGAGCGCGTCGAGCCCGCGTCCCAGGCCACGCATGGGCTTCTTCAGGTCCGTCATGCCGGTGCCTCGATCAGCTCGCGGGCGAGAGAGAGGTAACCCTGAGCTCCCTTGCTGCTGACGTCGTAGAGCAGGGCAGGGAGGCCGTGTGAGGGCGCTTCGGATAGACGCACGTTGCGCGGGATCACGGCGTCGAAGACGCGGAAGTGCTTCTTCACCTCGTCGGCGACCTGATGCGCCAGGCGATTGCGCGGGTCCCACATCGTGAGCACGATGCCCTCCACCGTCAGCTCCGGGTTGAGCGAAGAGCGCACGCGATCGATCGTCGCCATCAGGTAGGTGATGCCCTCCAGCGCGTAGTACTCGGGCTGCAGCGGCACCACGACGCGCTCCGCGGCCACGAGCACGTTGAGCGTCAGCACGCCGAGCGATGGCGGCGAGTCGATGACGACGAAGTCATAGTCCTGGCCGCCCGACGAGCGCAGCACCTCGCGCAGGTGCGTGCCGCGGTTCTCCTCGAACAGCTCGTACTCGACGGCGGTGAGATCCTGCGTGGCAGGGGCGACGTCGAGGGTCGGGATGCCGGTCTTGGCGATCACCTGCGACAGCGTCGCGGCACCGATCAGCGCGTCGTAGATGGTCCGCTCGGCCATGCCCGGGCGAATGCCGACGCCGCTCGAGGCGTTGGCCTGAGGGTCCATGTCGACGAGCAGAGTTTTACGCTCGGCGGCGGCCAGGCTGGCGGCGAGGTTGACCGCGGTGGTGGTCTTTCCGACACCGCCCTTTTGGTTGGCGATGGCGATGATGTTCGGCTTTTTGCCCATCGAGGCCCTGGCGCTTCCGTATACCGGGACGGGGAGCGAGGGGCGAGGGGGCGACAGGAGAAGAGTGGACCGGCGCCACAAAGTTGGACCGAAGCCCGGCCTGTCCTACTGTGTGAGTAGATGTAGGTCTAAGACTTACTTAGACGCACCTCGCAGACGATCCGACCCCGCCCTTCCCCCTTGGAGGACTGACAAGCATGGCTTCCCCCAGCAGCAGAGGATACTCGACTTTCGCCGACTTCGAACGCGACAACCTGCGCCAGGACATGCGCATCGGCTTCACCACCGATGAGCTCGAGGAGACCGGCGAGGAGCTCGACTTCGATATGGATCCCTTCGACGCCGCCTGGGACGCAGGCGAGGACGACTACGAAGAGGACTGACTTTACCCGTCCCCTCCCGGGACGCTTGGCCCCTGGCGGATTGCCTCCCGCCAGGGGCTTTTTTTTTGAGG
>DATLIL010000446.1:0-2877 GCA_035539475.1 Polyangiaceae bacterium | reverse complement strand
GACACTGCGGACGATGCTGCTGGCGGCGACGCCGGAAGCGACGCGGCAGGCGCTGCTGGCGGCGGCGGCGACGAGTCAGGGCTGTGTGACAGCGACGCCGACTGCGACGATCATCTCTTCTGCAACGGCTCCGAGATCTGCGTCGACCAGCAGTGTGAGGCGGGGGAGCCCCCGTGCTCGGAGACGCCGCCCGAACATTGCGCGAACACCTGCAGCGAGGACGCTTCCGGAGCGCTCTGTGGCTACGAGGGCGTCGATGCCGATGGCGACGGTTACCTCGACATGGCCTGCGCCGAGAATCCGGGCAACGACTGCGACGACTCGCCGGAAGACGGGGCTACCGTCAATCCTGGCACGGGTGAGGTCTGCAACACCGTCGACGACGACTGCGACGGTGAGTTCGGCTGGGACGACGAGCTCGTCTACAGCGACGCGGGACAAGTGCTCGTCGAAGCCGTCGGGACGACCGTGCGTGGCGTGCCCTCGATCGCGGCCGTTCCGGGCGGCGGCTTCGGGCTCGTGTGGTCGGATTCGGCCTCCGGCAAGGCCAACATCCACTACCGCACCATTGCCGCCGACGGCAGCCTGGGCGAGCCAATCGTCATTGGCGACGCGGCCATCAGTTCCGAGGACCACAATCCGGACCTGAAGGTCGAGGGAGCTCTCTTCCGGGTCGTGACCCAGGGTACGAACGGCAACAACAGCGCCTTGCTCACCTCCGACGTCGCGTTCGATGGCTCGACCGCCACGGACCTGGAACTCATGTTCGAGTCCGTCGGCGCCGTCGGCAGGCCGCGCATGGCGAACAACACCTACTATCAGCTTGCGGACGACGAGGTTCGATCCTGCAACGGTACTGATTGCGCTGCGCTCGGTGATGAACCGGCCTACGCGGACACGTTCCATGCGCACGGGAACATGCTGGTCTTCGACCGTGGCGGCGATTTGTTCCTGCGGAAGTCGTCAGGTGTGCCGACGCTCGTCAAAGAGGCGGTGCCCGAGGTGAGGACGAATCCAATCGTTCTCGACGTGGGCGGTTTCGCGGGAGTGGCTTACCGCTTCGACGGCGGAATGCGCGTGGTGACCATCCTCGATCCCTCCGGCGATCCCTATGGGACCTGTGAGTACCCCGAGGCGATCCCGATCGATTTCGCACCGGTCGCAGGAACACCCGCGGCCCCGTACCTGCTCACCCAGGACGTCGAAGAGACGGCGCTCACCCTTCATCGCAACGTCCCCATGGAGTGCACGGTGGCGTCGAGCGCCGTCGTGGTCACGGAGGACGGCAACTCGATTGCCTCAGCCGGCGTCGCCGTCGATGAAAACGGTGTCGTGGCGGTGGTCTGGTCGAGCGAGGACCCGAGCACCGGCGAGTGGCGGATCATGGGCCGCATCCTCGACCCTGCAACCTGCGACTGATGCTTGGTTCCGGCGCATGGATTCGAACCACGATTCAGGGATTCAAAGTCCCTTGTCCTGCCCTTGGACGACGCCGGAGGAGGGGCGCATAGAGTAGCAGAGCGCGCCCCGGGTCAAGCCCTCTCGGCCCGGAAGCGCTGCGCGATGCGTTCGGCTGCTGCTTCTGCCTGCCTGACGCAGTCGGGGATGCCGACGCCGTCGTAGGCTGCGCCGGCGAGCTCGAGGCCGGGCAGCTCTGCGCTGAGAGCGCGCAGGCGCTGCAGGCGGGCGGGGTGGCCGACCTCGGGCAGCGGGTTGGCGCGCTCGTAACGATGGATGCGGCGCAGGAGCGGAGCGCCGAGCGGTCCCATCAGGCGCTCGAGCTCGAAGGTGACGATGGCGTAGATCTCGTCGTCGCTGCGATCGAGCAGCTCCGCTCCATGAGTGCCGCCGATGAAGGCGCGCAAGAGCACGCTGCCCTCTGGCGCGCGGTCGTCCCACTTGCTCGAAATCCAGGTCGCCGCCAGCAGATCGCCTTCACCCTTCGGGACCACGAAGCCGGAGCCCTGCAGCGGGTGGCGCACGCTCTCTCGATCGAAGGCGAAGAACACCGTCGCCGTCGACGTGTAGCGGATCGCGCCGAGCTCCCGCGACAGCTCGCCGCTCGGCACGATGCTGGCGGCGACGTGAGCGGGAGCGGCGAGCAAGACGGCGTCGGCGTCCAGCGTCTCGCCGTCGAGCGCGATGCTGAAGCGGCGCCCCTCGACGCTGATGCGCCGCACCGGCGCGCCGACGCGCAGTGCAGGGCCGAGCTCGTTCGTGAGGCGCTCGATCAGCTGGCCCATGCCGCCGCGCAGCGAGAGAAACGGGCTCTCCGCCGGCGCACCCTCGTCGCGACGCAGCCAGCTCAGCACCGATTTGATGCGTGAAGTACGCTCGCCGAGCGTGCGTGGCACTCCAGCGGGAAGCTTGGCGCTCGGTGCACACAGTCCGAGGATCACGCTGCCGAAACCTTGCTCGAGCTCGGCGAGCTGGGGGAACGTCGCGCGCAAGCTGAGCTCGCTCACGTCACCGGCGTAGATCCCGCCGAGCAGGGGACTGGCGATGCGCTCGGCAGCCTCGGCGCCGAAACGCCGTCGGACGAAGTCGGCGATCGACTCGTCGCGCTCGGGATCGCCGCGGCCGAAGCCGACGGGCACGACGATGTCGCCCAGCATGCGCAGCTTGCCCGGCAGGCTCAGCAGCGGCGTGCCGATCATCGGCCCGAGTCGGGTCGGCACGCTGAGCACCATGCCGCCGGGCATGGGCACGAGCGCGCCCTGGTGCACGACGAAGACGTGACGCGCGTCGGCGCGCGGCGGCACGAGCTCCGGCTCCAGGCCGAGCTCGGCGCACAGCCGTCGGGCGGCGGGCTTGGTGCGCAGGAACGAGTCGGGGCCGGCGTCGATCACGAAGCCGTCGTGCGTCTCGGTCCGGATG
>DATLIL010000445.1:0-1985 GCA_035539475.1 Polyangiaceae bacterium | reverse complement strand
CAGCCGCACAGAACCGACTGGGCGTCTTGCGAGCACATCGGGTCGTAGGGGCCGCCGGGTTGCGCCACCTGACAGGCGATCTGGCAGGATTGCTGCTCTGGCACGCAGGTGCACTCGAACGGAATGGCGTCCTCTTCGCTGAGCGGTTCTCCGCTCGACGTCTGTCTGGCCTTGCGACAGACGAACCATTCGTTCGCGGCGCAGGCATCGCTCGTCAGCGGGCGAGAGTCGTCACACTTGCAGCCGAGCGGCAAGGTATAGCCGGTGGTGGAATAGTCACACTCCACGAAGGCCTCGCTGCAATCCCACTGCTCGGGTGGGCAAGGTGGTGGCTCCATCGTGGTCGTGCCACCGGCTCCGGCGACCGCAACGGTGCCGCCGGTTCCACCCGTGCCGCCCAGCTGGATGGCGCCGGCGCTGCCGCCCCTGGCCGATTCACCCGCTGCGCCGCCGCTCTGGCTACCGCCGGTCGAGACGGAGCCGGCGGAGCCGCCTTTGCCGTCGTTGCTGGACGTACCCTCTTTTTGATCGGCGCTCAGTCCACCACAGCCGAGCGCAACGCCGCCGCTCATCAGCACCATGGCGCGGAACAGCCGATGGGTCTTTTCGGGCGATCGATTCTTGGTCATGCAGCCCTCGCCAGTCCCAGGTGTTCGAGCCCGGGCATGATCACCTCTCGCATGGCCTCGTCGTGAGCGGCCCGGAGCAGGCGCGGTGTGAAGTAGCCGAACGGTACGAGCTCTTCGTACGGCTCCTCGGGACCTTCGCAGCAGGCCAGCGGCAGGATTTCGAACAGTGCCGGAAGCCAGAGCCGTAGCAGGTCGCGGCGTGCGGCATCGAGCGCTCCGAGATAACCCCAACCGACGCGGCTATGCCTGAGCTCGTCGGCCATGTGTCTGCGATTCAGCTTGCGCAGCTCGGACTCGCTGATCACGGGCCTGACCTGACGCAGGATGAAGCAGCCCACGGACTCGGTGAAACAACAGAGCGCGATGCGCAGGACGCGGTTCTCGTCCGGCATGGCGCCGCGAAAACTGATCCGCTCCTCGCTGCGCGGCTTGGGATCGTCGCAGCCGGGATGACCGAAGCGCCGTGCCCAGTCCCGGCACCAGAGCGCGTGTTGATACTCGTCGGAGACGGAGCGCTCAGCCAGCTTCAGGAGCGCGGCGTCGGCGCCCTCGGCGCGCAGATCCTCGAGCACGTGGCCGAACCCCACCCAGGAGGTCATCTCTCCTTCTGCGCGTCGCCACCAGTACGCTGCCAGGCGCGCGCGCTGCTCGGGGTCGAGATCTCGTATGCCGACCACGAAGCGAGAGTAACCCGGGACGCGCTCGAGGCGCCAGCGCCGGCCGGGTCGAAACGGACCCAGACGATGTTCACTTCCGCTTTCTAGAAGTTGGGATTGCGATTTTCTTCGGGGATCCCGAACGCGATGTTCAGGACCTCTTCGGTGTTCATCGGCTTGTCGGCGGCGAGCAGGAAGTCGAGGTGCCCGCCCGACGAGAAGAACTGATTGGTGCCGGTGAGGACGGCGCCGGGCACGTCCCAGATGGTCGGCTCACCGGGGTAGCCGGCGTAGTGCATGTCGAACATGATGTCGCCGCACTGCGTGTCGCTCGTGCCCACCAGGCCGTAGAAGCGGTTGATCGGCGTGATCGACGGCGCGTCGAGCCAGGCCGCAATTTCATCCTGCGGGCAGTCGACATCGTACGACGGCGTCGACAGTGGCGTGCTGCAGGTGCCACCCGCCTGACCGCACGTCGTGTCGCGCGGACCCGAGCGGGAGACGACGCGCCACAATCGGACGCCGATGCGGCCCGCCACGGCGGCGGTCGTGGCGCCATGCGACATGCCCGTCAGCGCCACGTCCGACCAGCGCACGCTGCCGTCCTCGTTCTGGAAGTAGCCCCAGTCTTCTTCAGGGAACTGCGCCTGCAAGGACTCGAGCGTGGACTTCACGTGCTCCGCGGTGTTTGCGAACTCGT
>DATLIL010000444.1:0-5340 GCA_035539475.1 Polyangiaceae bacterium | reverse complement strand
GGATCCGCTGGAGAACCCGATCAACGGTCACGAGCAGCAGGTAACCAGGAGGGACGACCTGCAGTACGCCTGCATCTTCCCGCTCTCTGCGCCACGCGACTGCGAGGACCCCGTTGATAGCAACGCATGCGACTGCTACCCGGAGGACCTCGATCGCAACCGACCGATTTGCCAGCCACCCGAAGGTGGTCCCGCTGGCGCGATCCAGTACTTCGCGAAGGCTTACCCTGGCCTCCGTCAACTCGAGCTCGTGAAGGCGCTCGGTGAACGCAGCCGCGCCGGCTCCGTTTGCCCGAAGGTCACGAGCGGCGATCCCGAGGACCCCGCGTACGGCTACAACCCGCTCGCACGCTCGATCCTCGAGCACGTCATGCCGACCCTGAATAACCCCTAGTCAGCACTCGCCGCGCCGGCACCAGTCCGCGTTTTCGAACATGCGCAGGCCCGGGTCGACGATGACTCCGTCCTGCAGGCGCGGCGGATGCGAGGCCAGGAAATCGAGATCGAGCTCGACGCCCCAGCCAGGGCCCTGAGGCAGGCTGAAACAGCCGCCGGTGACTTCCGGATAGGGAGCTCCGGCGGCCTTGACTTCGGCGTCGGCAAAGTCGTTGAAGTGCTCGAGGATCTTGCCGTTGCGCAGCGTGGCCATCAGGTGCAGCGCGGCCGTGGTGCTGACGACACCGCCCACGTTGTGCGGCGCCACCATGATCGAGTGAGTTTCGGCCGTGGACGCGATCTTCTTGGCTTCCAGCAGGCCGCCGCACTGATTGATGTCGGGCTGGACGATGGCGGCGGCGCGCAGCGAAAAGAGCTCGCGGTAGGCCTGGGCCGAGTAGAGGCGCTCACCGGTCGCGATCGGAATCGAGGTCTGGCGCGCGACCAGCGAGAGCGCCTCGAGATCCTGCGGCCGGCACGGTTCCTCGATCCAGCTCGGACTGAAGCGCTCGAGCGCCCTGGCGACTTCGATCGCCTGGTGCGGCGCGAAGCGGCCGTGCATCTCGATCATGATTTCCATGTCGTCACCGACGGCACGCCGCACGGCCTCCACGAGCCCGATCGAGCGCTGAAACTCCGCGCGAGTGAGCTCGAGATCGCCGGCCCCGAACGGATCGAACTTGAGCGCGCGGTAGCCGCGTTCCACCACGCGACGAGCCGCGGCGGCGAACTCCTCGGGCTCGCGCTCCACGCGGTACCAGCCGTTGGCGTAGGCCGGAATGCTCTCGCGCACCTTGCCACCGAGCAGCTGGTACACGGGCAGGTCGGCCTTCTTGCCGATGCAGTCCCAGCAGGCCATCTCGACCAGCGCCAGCGCCGTCATGGCCATCTCGCCGGGCACGCCGAAGTCGAGCAGAGTGAAGCGCCGGTACAGCGCCTCGATGTCGAACGCGTCGTGCCCGATGAAGTGCCGGCGCGCGTCCTTCAGGTACTCGAGCACCGTGTGGGTCCTGCCCACCACCCGCGCCTCACCGACGCCGCGAATGCCGGCGTCGGTCTCGAGGATCAGGTACGTGAGGTTGCGCCAGGGCGTGCCGACGACGGCCGTTCGATAGTCGGTGATGCGCATGAGCGCAGTGTAGCCCGAGCTCAGGGCGTAAACTGGCCCACCCAGGCGTCCTCGCCCAGTTCCGCGCTCCAGTAGCCGCCGACCCAGAGCGTGCCGTCGTCGGCGATGGTCACTGCAATGGCGCCGTCGTCATAGCCGGACGCCTCGACCGCCAGGAACCAGCGCTCCGCGCCGTTCGCGGCCGCGAGGCGCTGGATGAACGGGTCGGGGGTCGCCTTCTGGACGCCGCCGACGATGACCACGTCGCCGTTTTCCGGGTCGATGGCCACACCCTCGGCGTAGTCGTGACCGCCGTTGCCGCTGTGATCGAAGCGCTTGGTCCAGAGCTCGTTGCCGCTGCCGTCCACGAGCATCACCCAGCTGTCCCAGGTGTTGGCGGGCTCACCGGCGGCAGCTTCTTCGCGGATGTATCCGGCAACGGCGGTGGTCTCGTTCGGGCCGGTCGCCAGCCTCGAGACGGTGACGTTCACCGGAAAAGTCTTGGTCCACACCGTACCCATCGCCGCGTCGACGCGACGTAGCCAGAGCTGGGAGCCGCCGTCTGCGCGCTCCTGCTTGCCGGCGAGCACGGCGCCGTCGCCGAGCGCCTCGACGGCCGCGCACTTGTCGGCCAGGTTCGAGGACACGGTGGTGGTGACAGGCTCCTGCTGGTTGCTCTTGTAGAACGTGCCGTAAGCGAGGTCCTGGCCGTTCCACAGGTTGTTGGTCGTGGCGATCGCGATCAGGTTGTCTCCGTGCAGCGCAACGCCACACATGTAGTCATCGAGGTGCTGCGTCCCGTCCATGGTGCGGGCCCAATCGAGGTCGCCCGCGAGGGAGCGCGACTCGAGCAGCGCGTCTTCGTTGCCGGCGTCGGTGTCGGTAAGACCGGAGATGAACACCATCTCGCCGTCGCTGGTCACCGAGGTGAGGAACTCGCGCTTCAGCGGATCGCCGTCGACCTTGCCTTCGAGGACCAGCGGCGACTTCGTGATGTCTGCGCTGACGATCAGCCTGTCGTGATCGAGCCCCACCATGCTCGCCCCCACACCGACCAGCTTGTCTCCGACGATGACCAGATCGCGGAGGCCCTCGCGGTTCGGCAGTTCGAGCTTGGCCACCTTCAATAGCTGCCCCGAGGGGACGCAGTCGGGGTTGCAGAGGTCGCCGCGGACGTCGTTGCCGTCGTCGCAGTCCTCGCCGGGATCGACGTTGCCGTCGCCGCAGAACGGTTCTGCGGGCTCGGCCGCACCGCCCGCCCCGCCGGGCTCGGATTCGGCTCCGCCCGCTCCGCCGGACCTGGGCGCGTTCTGCCCTGGCTTCGTCTCGGGCTCGTCGACGTTCGACGACGAAGCGCCCGCTTCGCCGCCGGCGGCAGCGGGAGCGGGAGCGCCTGTCTCGGGCGAGCCGCCACAAGCAACGGTGAGAACGATGAGAGCGAACGGGGACAGCGCACTGGTTTTCATGACGACCGGGGCCCAGTGCAAGGCGCAGGCCATCAGCGAACGCAGCAGAAACTCCGCCCAATCAACGCGCTCTCCGCCGGCTGCGCCGTGCGCGAGCAGGCGTTCGCACACTTCGAAGTGTGCGCGCACACTCCGCGGCTCAGCCCGAGGCGAGCTCTTCGAAAACCTTGATCAGCTCGTTGCCCACGCCGAGCCACCACACACAGCAGAGCACCAGCAGCCCGACGAACTGAAACGCGCCCAGCGTGAACCAGCTCTTGCTCTCGTAGGGCCGGGGCGGCTGGTGCACGATACGCTCGCACACGACGACCTGCCCGACGCGCTTCAGGTTGGCCCACACGTGCACCGGCCCGTGCGCAGTCAGCCGGCTCGCGTCGCCGATCAGCTTGCGGTCGAGCTTGATCGGCAGGCGCTGGCCCTGGGAGCCGAAGCCGATGCCGCCGTTGTCGTAGAACAGGTCGACCTCGATCCAGCCCGGTTGCCCTGCGTAGATGGCGTCGAGCGTCGTCGTCTGCGGCGGAATGCGCTTCTTGCCGAGCGACGGGACCAGACGGATGACGAGACCAAAGCCTCGCCCGCCAGCGCCGACCATGCCGACGGCGTGCAGCACCCCCAGGCCGAGCTGGCCCCAGCCGATGAAGCCGAGCGCAGCCTGGCCCAGGCAGAACACACCGCGAGCTAGCTGCCCGACGGCAACGACGCCCGTCGCCACCTGACCAAAGGCAATCACCCCCGTGGCGTGTTGCCCGATGGCAATGAAGCCGCGCGCCTCCTGGCCGACGGAGATGAAGTCCATCGCTCCGGGACTCTAGTAGAGGTCCACCGGCTCGAGCCAGTGTGTTGCGATTACCATTGCAGGAGCGGAGCTCACTCACGTAGGTTGTAGGGCTCGAATTTGGCCTAAAAAAGTGGGTGAACATGGCTCGAAATGGGACATCAGCGAGGCTCTGGGGATGGCGCGTACTGGCCTGCGTGCTCTCGCTTAGTTGGATCGTCACGGCATCGGCGCAGGACGCCCAGGACGTGGTCCTGCTGGTCGACGGTTCGGAGCTGCGGGGAACGGTGCTGCAGCAGGAACCGGGCAAATTCGTGGTCATTCGCACCGCGGACGGCAAGACGCACACCCTCAGCTGGGCGGACATTCGCCGCGTCGAAACCTCTGCCGCCCCGGCACCTCAACCCACTCCTGCTGCTCCGGCTGCAGCCCCGCCCGCGCCCGCTGCTCCGCCAGCCACCAGCCCCCAGGGCACCGCCACGACGACGACCACCACGGCCAACGTCGACAGCGGCGGGCCCAAGGCTACGTTCAACCAGACCCAGGACTGCTCCACCAACCCCAATCAGGAGATCTGCCGCCGCGAGACGACGGTCAACGCCGGTCCCGACGGGCTCAAGGCGGGGTTCGTTCAGGAGACGGTGACCAAGGTCGGAACGCCTCCCACGAACTCGATGGGCTTCTCCATCGACGGCGGCTTCCTGTACGGCACGACCACGGGCGACTCGGACATCGACGTCTCGATCTACGGCGGCGGCGCCATGGTGGGCTTCCGAGCTCAGTTCGGCCTGGGCCCGTTTCCGGGCGCGGCGGGCGGCGGCTGGACCGGCGTCACCGTTCACCCCACGGCCGGCTTCTACGGCGCAGGTGTCGTCTACCAGATCGGCGACTCGACCGACGGCGCGGGCCTGACCACGCTCAACATCGGCACGAACGTCGGCTTCGAGTACCTGAGCTTCGGCGCGATGAATCCGGCAACGCTCGAGCAGAAGGGCTGGGGCGTGTTCGGCGGCTACCGCGTCGGCTGGGCCCAGAGCAAGGTCATGTCGGCCCAGACCGTGACCGACGACGACTTCAGCCACGGCCCCGTGCTCAGCCTGCTCTTCCCCAAGTACAACGCCGGCACGTCGCACGTCGAAAAGGGGTACGTCACGATGCTCCTGCTTCCGACCGGCGACTTTCTGTTCTTCACCCTGAGCGGCGGCTACCAGTTCTGAGCCACCGCTGAGCCGGCAAGCTGTGCCATACTGCGCGCCGCCATGCAGCCGGCGCCTGCTTCCGTCAGCATCTGCAAGAAATGCGGCGTCGTCGCGCCTGCCCGCGGCAGCGCGTGCGACGTGTGCCGCCAGCCGCTGCAGCAGGTGCGCACCTCGGCGCCGCCACTGCCGCCCGATCAGTCGTGGATAGCGCTGCGCTGCGGCTTCACCTGTAACTCCTGCAAGTTCCTGGCTCCGCTCGATTCGCTCGACGCCGACGGTGCCGTCGAGTGCGCCCACTGCGGCCTGCGCCAGCGCTTCGAGGTCACTGCCTGGCGGCCGGCGAGGTCGCCCACGCTG
>DATLIL010000443.1:0-5589 GCA_035539475.1 Polyangiaceae bacterium | reverse complement strand
GGAGCTCGCTGAGCGCGATGTCGCTGACGAGGTCTGCCGGAAAGAGCAACGCGAGCTGCGCCTGGATGTCGCGGACCGCCGCGGCGCCGCTCGGTTGCTTCGCGGCGGCGAGCAGCGCTCGTTCGGTCGTGTCGAGCTCGGCGATTGCTGCCTTGAGCGCCTGGACCCAGGTCTTGAACGCTGGTTCGAGCCTGGGCGTGCCGCTGGTCAGCAGGGCGTCGAACGCCGGTTTGGTGCGCGGCAAGGGCGCACGGTCGAGCTCGAAGGCATCGCCGACGACGCGCAGGAGCACGAGATCGCGATAGGCATCGGCGGGCTGACGCGAGGGCGGCGAAGGAATGCGCTGCGACATGGGCCCGAGCGTCTTGGCCGAGGCCAGCGCGAGCAGTCGTGCCAGACCCTGGCGCGTGGCTTGCTCGGCCGCCTGCACGGACTCGAGCAACGCGAGATCCACCGACTTCTGGCGATCGAGCAGTGAGGGATACGAGCGGAGCTCGGTGCCCAGGACCTGACGGGTGACGAACACCGGCAGCTCAGCGAATTCCCAGCTGCGCAGGCCGGTGCGCCCCCACTGCACCGCGGGCTCGAGGCGGCGGACCGCTTCTCGCGCCTGCGCGCCCCAGCGCTGCAAGATCGGCGCGTAGTCGCGACCCTCGCCCAGCACCTTGCCGCGTTCGTCGAGCACGCGCAGGTTGGGCCGCAAGAATGGCGGGATCAGCTCCGGCCGAAACGACTCCGGGTCGAGGTCGACGCCGGTGTGCTCGAGGACGGCCGCGGAGAGCGCGGGTAGCAAGGGGCCCGAGCTCGGATCGAGCGTCTTGCAGACGGCCTGCGCGAGCTCGGGGATGGGGCCGAGCTCGCGGCGTAGCGGCTTCGGCAGCCCCTCGAGCAGAGCGGCGACCTTTTGCAGACGCCAGGCAGGGATGGTCCACTCGAGCTCGCCGGGGTCGAGCTGCGGCACGAGCGCGAGCGGCACCTCGAAGGTGATGCCGTCGTCGTCCGTCGAGGGATCGAAGCGATAGCTCAGCGGCACCGAAGCTCCGTGCAGCGTCACCGCGTCGGGATAGTCTGCGGGCGAGAGCGCCTCGTCGCTGCTGAGGACGTCGTCGAGCGAGAGGAGCAGGAGATCGGGAGTCTTACGCTCGGCGGCTTCGCGCCAGGTTTCGAAGGTCTTGCCGTTGACCACGGAGGCGGGCACGCGCTGATCGAAAAAGGAGAGCAGAGCGTCCTCGTCGGCCAGCATGTCGCTCTTGCGGGCCTTGTCGCGCAGGCGCGCCACTTCGGCCATGAGCTCGCTGTTCTTGCGCTGAAACGTACCGAGGCTCGTGTACTCGCCGCGCACCAGCGCGTGCTCGATGAAGATCAACCGGGCCCGACCGGGGGCGATGGTCGCGTAGTCCACGCTCTGGCCGCGCACGACCGGAAAACCGAAGAGCGTGGCCTGCTCTTTCACCGAGGCGCGCGCCGACTTCTCGGACCAGTGTGGGTCGGAGTAGCTGCGCTTGAGCAGATGCTGTCCCACTTTCGATAGCCACTCGGGCTCGATCTTGGCGACCGTGCGCGCAAAGAGCTGCGACGTTTGCACGAGCTCGAAGGCCATCACCCACGCGGGCGGCTTCTTGGCCAGCGCCGACGAAGGGTGGATCACGAAGCGCGTCTGTTTGGCCCCGACGTAGTTGCGCTGCTCGGGGCTGTACTGGCCAATCCTCGACAGCAGGCCGCTGAGGAGCGCCAGGTGCAGGTCGCTGTCTTGCTGATCCTTGCTGATCTTGTCGCCACGGGCAGCGCGGGGAGGGCCGATGCGAAGCTCGCGCACCGTGTCTTCGAGCTGGCGGTGCACTTCCATCCACTCGCGTACCCTCAGGAAGGAGAGAAAGTTCTCCTTGCAGGTGCGCCTGAGCTGAGAGGTGCCCCTGGCCTGCGCCTCGCGCACGAAGGACCAGAGCTTCAGCAGCCCGGCGAAGTCGGAGCGCTCGTCGCGGAAGCGCCGCTGGGCGTCGTCGGCTTTTTGTTCGGCGGCGCGCGGGCGCTCGCGCACGTCTTGCACGTTGAGCGCGGCGGCGATGACCAGCACCTCCGGCAGGCAGCGCTGCTCGGCGCCGGCCAGGATCATGCGGCCGATGCGCGGATCCAGCGGAAAGCGCGCCAGCTGCTTGCCGAGGGGCGTGAGGTTGCGCTCTTCGTCGAGCGCACCGAGCTCTTCGAGCACGCGATATCCCTCGGCAATCGCGCTGGCGTTCGGTGCATCGAGAAAAGGAAAGTCCTCCACGTCACCGAGGCGCAGCGACTTCATCCGCAAGATGACACCGGCCAGGCCAGTGCGCTTGATCTCCGGATCCGTGTATTCGGGGCGGGCCGCAAAGCTCTGTTCGTCGTAGAGGCGCACGCAGATCCCGTCTCGCACGCGTCCGCAGCGGCCCTTGCGCTGGTCGGCGCTGGCCTGCGAAATGCCCTCGACCTGCAGTCGTGTCGTCCCGGTGCGCGGCTCGTAACGCGAGAGCCGCGCCGTGCCCGTATCGATCACGTAGACGATGCCCGGCAGCGTGATCGAAGTCTCGGCCACGTTGGTGGCCAGGATCACCTTGCGCCCGGGGTTCTCGGCAAACACCCTGGCCTGCTCCGCCGCCGACAGCCGGCTGTAGAGCGGAAGCACCTGGGTGTGGCGCAGCTGCTTTCTGCCGAGCTCCTGCTCGGTCTCGCGGATCTCGCGCTCACCCGGCAAGAACACCAGCACGTCACCGCGCGGATCGAGCGAGCAGACGTTGGCGACGGCACTGGCCGTGGCTTCGGCCAGATCGAGCTCGGGATCCGGCGGCTCGTACAGCACCTCGACCGGGAAGGTGCGCCCCTCCACCTGCATCACCGGCGCGCCGTCGAAGAACTGGGAGAAGCGCTCGGTCTCGATCGTGGCCGAGCTCACGATCACCTTGAGGTCGGGACGACGCGGCAAGATGCGCTTCAGCCAGCCGAGGATGAAGTCGATCGTCAGGCTGCGCTCGTGGGCCTCGTCGATGATCAGCGTGTCGTAACGGCGGAGCAGCTCGTCGCCCTGGATCTCGGCGAGCAGGATGCCGTCCGTCATGAACTTGACGTAGGTGCCTGGCTCCGTGCGGTCCTCGAACCGGATCTGGTAGCCGACTTCGTTGCCCAGCGTGCAGTCGAGCTCGCTGGCCACGCGCGCCGCCACGCTGGTCGCGGCGATGCGTCGCGGTTGCGTCACGCCGATCAACCCGTCCGTTCCCCTGCCCAGGGCCAGGGCGATCTTCGGGAGCTGCGTCGTCTTGCCGGACCCGGTAGCGCCCGCGACGATCAGCACCTGGTGCTCTTCGAGTGCAGCGCTGATCGCGGCGACACAAGCGCTGATCGGCAGCTCCGGCGGAAAGCGGATCGGCGCCCTGGCTCGCTCTGCAGAAGTCGTGCGCTCACCGGACATCGGGGGGGCGGCGTCTTAGCACCAAATCCGCCGGCCGACTCGCTGGGCGCTACCGTGGCAGACACGCTCTATCCCCGGGAGGTGAGGAGGCAGAACGCCACGACTCGGCAGTAGTTCCTCCACGATCGCGCTGTTTTTGGCTTGGCACGGTACATGCTGAGCCCGTGAGGCCATGACCCTAGTTGCATCGTTCGGCGAGGCCGGAGCTCGCCCGAAGGAAGACGTGCGCTCGATCCCGTCCATCCTCGTTGTCGATGACGACAAGGACACCTGCGACCTCATCACGACCGCGATCGGTAGCCGCTCACTCTTCGTCAGCGCGCTGCAGGATCCGCGTGAGGCCCTGGAGCGACTCGACACAGAGGACCACCAGGTCCTTCTCGTCGACATCAACATGGAGGGCATGAGCGGGCTCGAGCTCTGCCGGGCCGCGCTGCGCAAGCGCCCCGACCTGATGGTGATCGTCATGACCGGCTTCGGCAGCGTGGAACACGCCGTGGAGGCGATGCGCGCGGGGGCGCACGACTTCGTGACCAAGCCCGCTCCGATGGACGCTCTGCGCATGACGGTGGAGCGCGCGCTGCGCCACAGGGCGATGCGAGACGAGCTGCAGCGACTTCGCCTTCGCGTCGGTCAGCGCGAGCTGCCGAACGTGATCGGCAATAGCCCGGAAATTCGCCGCCTGGCCGAGCTCGTCAACCGCGTGGCTGCGACCGATAGCAGCATTCTGATCACGGGTGAGAGCGGCACGGGCAAGGAGCTCGTGGCGCGGGCGCTGCACGAAGCCAGCGGCCGCAATGGCCCGTTCCTGGCCATCAATTGCGCCGCCCTGCCCGACTCACTGCTGGAGAGCGAGCTCTTCGGCTACATGCGCGGCGCGTTCACGGACGCGCGCACCAACCGCGCGGGGCTCTTCGTCGAGGCTGAAGGCGGCACGCTCGTCCTCGACGAGATCGGAGAGACCTCGCTGAGCATGCAGGCCAAGCTGCTGCGCGTGCTGCAGGAGCGACGGGTCAGGCCGCTCGGCTCGTCCAGCGAAGTTGCGTACGACGCGCGGATCGTGACGGCCACCAATCGCGATCTGGAGCAGCTCGTGCACCAGGGGACCTTCCGCGAGGACCTCTTCTATCGAGTCAACGTCTTGCACCTCGAGGTGCCAGCGCTACGCGACCGTACGGGCGATATCCTCCTGCTCGCGCAGTTCTTTCTGGAACGGGCCGCGCAGCGCACGGGCAAGCCCGTCACCAAGTTCGGCAGCGACGTGGCCGAGCTCCTGCTGGGCTACTCCTGGCCGGGTAACGTGCGCGAGCTCGAAAACGCCATCGAACGCGCCGTGGCCCTCGCCCGCTTCGACACGGTCACGGTCGACGATCTGCCGCCCAAGATCTGTGAGGAGCAACCCGTCGCCCAGGCCCTGGCTGGCGAACACGACGGCGAGCTCGTGCCCATGCACGTGGTCGAGGAGCGCTACGTGCGCAAAGTGCTCCAGGTGCTCAACGGCAACAAGACCAAGGCCGCAAAGGCGCTGGGTGTGGACCGCCGCACGCTCTACCGCATGCTGGAGCGTCTCGACGGCACGGCGCCAGCGGACGGACAGCCCCGGAGCTAGTTCGCGCCTGCCTCAGCCTTGAATAATTGAACAGAACGAGCTAAGGTGTGCGTTCTCTGAGCGGAGACACGCCATGCGCCCCCTTGCAATTCTCCAGTTGAATTCGGGCCTCCCGCTCGTTCGTCGCTGAACGTTCGCTTCAGCCGGAACGACGCGCAGGCTCCGTAGCTCACTCCACTGCGACTCGCAGTGGAGGCGGCGCGATTTCGTTCGTGCCTGCGTTCTGTTCTTGGCGCGGCCCGGGTTCGGGTTCGCGATCGATCCGTGTTTTGTCTGGGGTTTTGTGCGAATGGACAACCGAATTCGCGCGCGGCAGCGTCGCGCGCAACGCAAGGGGGACGCCGAGCACAAGCTCGCGCGTTCCTGTCGCAGCATCGGCGAGGCGGCGTCGCTTGCGCTCGCCGACTGCGACGAATGGCAGGAGCTCGATCTCATCCACGTCGTCGATGTGATGCCCGAGCCAGGTTCGGGCCGCGTCATGGTGCTCGTGGCGCCAGCGCGACCGCTCAGCGCGCTCGAAAGCGAGCGCGTCGAGGAGGCTCTCGAG
>DATLIL010000442.1:0-3279 GCA_035539475.1 Polyangiaceae bacterium | reverse complement strand
GCAAGAACTCGGCGCCGGAGCGGCTGACGGCCCGCTCGATCAACGCGCTCTGCTGCTCTTCGCTGGCGGCCGCCAGCGAAGAGCAGCAGAGCGCGTTGATCGAGCGGGCCGTCAGCCGCTCCGGCGCCGAGTTCTTGCTCTTCACGCCCGAGGGCCGGGTGCTCGTCGACGGCACGCAGGGCGGCAGCGTCAGCGAGCACGCGCGCGAGCTGTGGGCGCGAGGCGAAGGCGAGACCACGACGGACCTCGGCCGCGCGCGCTTCTACGCCGCGGGGCTACCGGCGGCGAACGGCCGTGAGCTCGGGCTCCTCGCCTTCGTCAGCGCGCCGGAGGCGCCGTTCGCGTCGAGCTCGCTGGTGGCCTCGGTGGCCACGCTGACAGCGCTCCTGCTCGGGGCGGCGGCGCTGGTGGCCCTGGCGCTAGCCCGCGACGTCCACGCCGACGTCGTGTTCGTGCGGCGCCGCATCGCGGAGATGGCGCAGCAGGCGCACGACCCGAGCGGGCAGCCGATCCCGGTGCGCTCGGTGGATCAGGTGGGCCTGCTCACCAGCGCCTTCAACGTGCTGGTCGATCGCTTCACCGCCGCCGAGCATGCCTACGGCCAGGACCTCTCCGGTGCGCTCGCCTACGACCGCGACCGCAGCGCCTTCTTGGCCGCGCTGTCGCACGAGCTGCGCACGCCGCTCAACGCCATCTTGGGCTTCACCGAGGTGCTGCTGAGCGAGGTGGACGGGCCGCTCAGCGCGGACGCGCGCGAAAACCTGACCGTCGTGCGCTCCAGCGGCGAGCACCTGCGCGCGCTGATCGACGACATCCTCGACCTTTCGGCGCTCGAGTCGGGTGAGCTGAAGCTCCACTCCGAGCCGATCGACGTCTACCCCGTGGCAGGTGAGGTCGTGCGTGAAGCGCGCGTCACGGCGGCTCCCAAAGGGCTCGCCGTCGAGCTCCAGGGCTCGCCGGCGCTGGCCTGGGCGGACGCACGGCGCGTGCGGCAGATCATCGGCAACCTGCTGGGCAACGCCGTGAAGTTCACCGAGCACGGCAAGGTCTGGGTGCGCATCGAGCCGCGCGACGGCGGCGCCGCCATCACCGTGGGCGACACCGGTCCCGGCATCGCCCCCGAGGATCGTGAGGCGATCTTCGAGGAGTTCTTCCAGACCAAGGAGGCCGGGCGGCATCGCCTGGGCACGGGGCTCGGCCTGGCCATCACGCGGCGGCTCGTGCAGATGCACGGCGGCTTCATCGATCTCAAGAGTGAGCTCGGCAAGGGCTCTGCCTTCACGGTGGTGCTTCCTTCGACGAAGCCGCAAAAGCCAGTGCGCCGCAGCTTCTACGACGAGACGCCGGCCCCGCCGGGGCTCGAGGAGAAGATCGCGTGACGCGGACGGCCTCGCGCTTCGTCTCGCGCGCCGTGCTGCTCCAGATCCTGTTCGCGGGTCTGGCGGGCGCGATCGTCGTGGCCGTGGCGCCCTACTTCTTGCTGCTCACCGGCAAGGGCTCGCTGCAGGGCGCGATCGCGCTCGGCGCCGGTGTGCTCGGCGGCGGCATGCTCTCGGCGCTGATCAGCATGGTCTGGCTGCACCGGCACCGTTATCTGCTGCGCGCGCTGGCGCTGGGCTCGCGCGCGGTCGACACCTACGAGCTCTACGAGTTCAGTGACGAGCCGCGCCGGCTGATCGTGCTGTGGATCGCGCTGGCGTCGACGGCGTCGCTCGTGACGGTGCCGCTCAGGCCCACCGGCATCGACTTCACCACGGCGGTGACGCTGTCACTGCTCGGCATCGTGATGATTTCCACGGCGGCGCTGCCGCTGTTCATGTTCCTGCGCGCCGCCGTCGCGCGCGCGCTCGAGCTCGCTCCCCCCGACGTGATGCGCGAGGTGGTCGAGGACGCCGAGCGTTTCGGCCGCATCGGTCGCCGCGTGTCCAGGCGCATGATCTTTGCCGTGACGACGCCGGTGGTGTTCTTGACCATCGGCGCGGCGCTGATCGTGAGCGCCCAGCTCCGCCGCGCGGACGAGCGTAACCGCGAGGAGACGGCGCGCGCCTTTGCCCGCGCCGTGCTCGAGCGGGGCAGCGGCGACCAGCGCGGCGTGGATCGAGCGCTGGCGAGCGCCACCGTGCTCGGTTTCTCGGCCTACCTGCGCGACAACCCGGTGGAGTACTCCCTCGCCCGCGGCAAGGAGGGCTTCGTCGTGGTCAGCACGCCGCTCGACGCAGGCAGCGCCACGGTGAGCTTCGGCAACTCGCGCGTGGGCGTGCTGAGCACGTCCGCTCTGCTCGTGGCCCTGCTCGCCATCGCCGCCGCCACGGGCCTCGGCACGCTGCTCGGTCGCGCGCTCGGCGCCGATCTGCGCGCCGCCACGCGCGACATCCGCGAGATCGGCACCGAGGCCGTGATGGGCGGCTCCGGCGGCGGCGGCCGCAGCGGGCGCTTCCGCGCCGTGGCGGAGCTCGGCAAGAGCGTGGAGGGGCTGGCTGGGCGTTTCCGCGTCTTCGCTCGCGCTCAGGAGCGCGCCATCACCTCACGCGAGGCTGCGGCGCGCATGCGCGGCTTGTTCTTCGCCAGCGTGAGCCACGATTTGAAGAGCCCGCTGAACGCCATCCTCGGCTTCACCGAGCTCGTGCGCAAACACGAGCCGATCACGCCGGGCCAGGCCGAGAGCCTGGGCCTGATCGAGCGGCGCGGGCGCGAGCTCCTGGCGCTGATCGAGACCATCCTGGACGCTGCGCGTGTGGAGGCCGGACAGCTCACGCTGGTGCGCGAGCCCGTGCGCGTGGACGCGCTGCTGGAAGAAGCCGCGCAGAAAGCCCGTGATCTCGGCGGCGACAGCGAGGCCATCGTGACCTTCGAGATCGCGCCGGAGATCCCGCGCTTGCGCGTCGATCGGCTGCGCATGTCGCGCGCGCTGGCGACCTTCATCGCCCACGCGCTCGGCAACGCCGAGCAGCCCAGCCTGCGCGTCGCCGCACGCATCGAGAAAGACGCGCTGGAGATCGAGATCGAGGTACCGAGCAGCCGCTTCAGCCAGCGTCAGCTGTCGGCGCTGCTCGATCCCACGCGCGAGCCCGGCGCCACGGAGCACCGCGGCCTGGCGCTCGGCTTGCGCCTCGGGCGCAGCATCGTCGAGCTGCACCAGGGCAAGATCGTGACGCTCCAGCGCGGCCTTTCCGGCGCCTTCGTCGTTTCGCTGCCGCTAAAACGCGAGGGAGAGTAGAGTCGCACGCCCATGGCCGGAGCCAAGAAGAACCGCAGCAAGACCTCCTCGCCAGTCGACGA
>DATLIL010000441.1:0-3538 GCA_035539475.1 Polyangiaceae bacterium | reverse complement strand
AGCGCCGCGTCGACCGCTACGTCGCGCGCGGCGTCCACGATTTTGCCTGGACGGCCTGGCCCGATTTCGTGGAGGCCGGCGAACGCATCTCGGGTGCGCGCGTGCGCCTGCTCTACCCTCCCGGCCACGAGCACAACAGGGACGTCATGCTCGAGTCGCTGCGCTTTGCGCTGCCGTTCTTCGAAAAGCACTACGGGGCCTACCCCTACCCGACCCTCACCGTGGTCCACCCGCCGAGCGCCGGCGAGAACTCCGGCGGCATGGAGTATCCGACCCTGATCACCACCGGTGGGCCGTGGTTCACGGCCTACACCGGCGCGCGGGCGATCGAAGCGGTCACCGTGCACGAGCTCGGACACCAGTGGTTCTACGGCTTGCTCGCCAGCGACGAGCACCGCTACCCGTTGCTCGACGAGGGCATCAACACCTACGCCGAGAACCGCGCGCTGCACGAGCGCTACGGCGACGCCTCGGTGTTCAGCGCCATGGGCCTCGCCATCGACGGCAACGCGCTCAGCCGGACCTTTGCCGCGGCCCGCGAAGAGGACACGCCGGTGGCGCTACCGGCCGCGGAATTTCCGGGATTTCGCACGATGGCGGCGCTCGTCTACAGCCGCACCGGCACGGCGCTCGAGACCATCGCCCGTGTCTTCGGCCGGCAGCGGCTCGATCGCGCCCTGTTGCTCTACGCCGAGCGCTTCCGCTTCAAGAACCCCGCGCCCAACGACCTCCTCGACTGCGTGCGCAGCGAGGTCGGCGAGGCGGCAGCGGTCGCGCTGCGGCGTGCGCTGCTCGAACGCGGAACCGTCGACTACGTCGTGCGTGAGGTGCAGAGTGTGGCCGAAACGTCGCCGGCCGGTGTTTTCGATCGCGCCGGCCAGCGCGATACGGTGATCGCCGAATCAGCTCCGGCGGGTTCGCGCTGGCTTGGCCGCGCCGTGGTCTACCGTCACGGCAGCGTGGAGCTGCCGGTGGAGGTCGAGTTCGTCGACGAGGGCGGCGGACGCACGCGCCAGCGCTGGGACGGCCACGACGCCTTCCGCGTCTTTCAATGGAGCGGCTCGGCGCCGCTCGTGAGCGTGGTCGTGGATCCCGACGGGCAGGTGCTGCTCGACGGCGATCTGCTCAACAACGCGGCCTCGTCGAGGCCGTCTTCTGCCTGGCGTGTGTTCGAGCGCGGCACCTACGCGCTGCAGCTCATCCAAACGTGGCTCCTGCCATGAAGACCTTCGTCTGGCTCGTGCTCGCCAACTATTTGCTGCGTGCCCTGCTGGCTGCGGGCCTGTTTTCGCCCTTCGTTCACGTCGTCGAGGCTGCCGGCGTGGGGCAGTTCCCTGCTGGCGATCGCATTCTGTTCCAGCCGTCGGGGCTCTATCTGCTCGAGCTTTTGCGGCTGGCCGGATCCGAGCTCGCGGCGCTCGCGCACGGTTCGCTCTGGCTGCTCCTGGCCACTGCGCTCGCGTCGATCGTGGCGCGAGCCCTCACCTACTCCACGCTCGCGCAGCGTCCTTTCGAGCTCGGTGAAGTCATCGCCAGGGCGCTCCGCCTCGTGCCCGGCTACCTCCTGATCGTCGGGCTCGTCTTCCTGGCCCAGGTCCTGACGCTCGGCCTGTTCTACTGGCTGGGCAGCGAGCTCTCGCGACCGCTCGGCGCGAGGTCGGAGCGAATCGCCGATCTGGTGCTCGTCGGCGTCGCCCTGCTGGGCCTCTTCGCTGCGCTCCTGCTCGGCGCCATCGCTGAGCTCGCCCGGGCCAGCCTGGCGCACGCCGGTGGCGGCGCGCTGAGCGCGCTGGGGCGCGCGCTCGAGCTCTGCCAGCGATTTCCCGTACGGCTCTTGTCGCGCTGGGCCGGGCTCGGCGCGAGCGGCGTCGTCCTGGTCCTTTTGGGAGCCGAGCTCAGCGGGCTGATCGACGTCTCGCGCGCCGGCGGCTGGCGCACGGCCGGCGTGTTTACCCTGCACCAGCTGGTAGCGCTGGCGCTGACCGCGCTGCACACGGCCTGGCTCGCGATCGCGCTCGGCGCCGCTCAGAGCCCGATCGTGTCGCGGTAGATCTGCGCGTACCGGCGCGCGGGGCGGTCCCAGCTCAGGTCCAGGCGCATGACCCGGCGACGCAGGCGCGGCCAGGCCGGCGAGACGTAGGCCGAAATCGCGCGCTCCACGGCGCCCACGAGCTCACCGACGTCCTCGCCATCGAAGAGGAATCCGGTGCCCGTTTCGAGCTCGGCGTCCACGTCGACGATGGTGTCGGACAGCCCGCCCACGGCGCGCGCGACGGGCAGCGCGCCGTAGCGTTGCGCGATGAGCTGGCGTGTTCCGCACGGCTCGTAGCGCGAAGGCACGAGCACGAAATCTGCCGCGGCGCTGAGCCTGCGCAGGAACACCTCGTCGGGCGACTCGGCGAAGGCGACGTCACCCTGGCGCTCGTTGCGCTCCTTGGCAAAGGCCTCTTCCAGCTCCGGATCACCGCGCCCGGCGACAGCCACCGCGATGTCCTGGTGTGCCAGCTCCGGTAGCGCCGCCAGCACGAGATCAGCGCCGTGCTCCTCGTCGAGCTCACCGGCGTAGACGACGAGCGGCCGCTCGACCTCGAGCTCCAGCCCCAGGTGGCGCAGCACGGCGGCCTTGGTGCGGCCCTTGTTCGACGGGTCCTCGGCGTTGTAGCGACTGTCGAGGGCGGGGTCCGTGGCGGGGTTGTAGACGGCGTAATCGATGCCGGGAACCACGCCGGTGGCCGGCGTTTCGCGGGCCGCAAAGACCTCTGCGAGAGGCCCGGAGCCTTCGGGCGTGTTCAGGCTATCGGCGTAGTTGGGCGAAACGGTGACCACGGCTCGAGCCTGCGCGACACCCGCACGGAGGAGGCAGACGCGACCGTCCTCACGGGCGACCTCGGGGGCGCCCTGCGGCAGCGGCGCGTCGAAGCGGCCCTGCCGGCGCACGTCGTGAATGGTCAGGATGCACGGCGGAGCGCCCTCGCCCGCGTAGTGCGGGACCAGCGCCGCCGGCCAGTCGTGCAGGTGGACCGCGTCGAAGCGCTTGCCTTGCTGGCTGCGCTGCTTGATCAGCGCCGCGGCCGCGCGGCAGAGCACGTCGGCGCGCTCGAGGTTCGCCGTTGCCGAGCCGTCGCTCAGGATCGCCGCGTCGTCGAACAGCCCCGGCACGTCGAAGAGCACGAGCGCCACACCGGAGGAGAGCTGGCCGTCGAACACCGTGACCTCGCGCCCCTCGCCGATTGCGAGCGGCGTGAGACGGCGAGCGACGAGCAGCCCGTGTGCCTCGAAGGTGGGATAACGAGGCAGTGCCAGGGTGACCTGGTGACCGAGCTGCCGCAGCGACTTGCTGAGCGCCAAGACGGCGTCGCCCGCGTCCGAAGCCCTGGCGTAGGGCCCGAGCTCGGCCGCGACCATCAAGATATCCATTGGGACGGCGTGTTACACCGACGGAGGCAGAGGGGCCAGGCGAATTGAGGCGAGTCCCCCTCCCTGAGCCGGTGGAACCGGCGATTGGGGAGGGGTCGACCGCCCGCAGCCAGCGCTCACG
>DATLIL010000440.1:0-6515 GCA_035539475.1 Polyangiaceae bacterium | reverse complement strand
GGTCGCGATGTTGGTGTTGGTCACACAAGACGACGAGATCCCCGTCTCCGCCCCGGAGTCGGACGAATGGTCGCTGCCGGCGGGTACACCGATCTCGGAGCAGTATGTCGTCGGCGACGTCATCGGCAAGGGTGGTATGGCGACCGTCTACCGCGGTTACCATCGCGCGCTCGATCGCGAGGTAGCGATCAAGGTGATGCATCCCTGGCTCGAGGAGTTTCCGGGCCTCGGCGAACGCTTCTTACGCGAGGCTCGCACGCAGGCGACCTTGTCGAGCCCCAACGTCGCTACCGTTCACGATCTCGGGTACGCGGGCTCTCATGCCTTCATCGTCAGTGAGCTCGTCCAGGGTGACGATCTGCGCACGGTGCTCGAGATCCATGGAGCGCTACCGACTCAAACGGCCGTCAACATCGTGTGGCATACCGCGATGGGGCTGAGCGAAGCCCACGCGGCGGGCATCGTGCATCGCGACATCAAGCCGGAGAACCTGATGCTGTGTCGCACCAGCGGCGGCACCTCCCTGAAGATCATCGACTTCGGGATTGCCAAGATCCAGGCTCCGGCGCAGGGAGGCCTGACGCGCCCCCGAGATGGGGTCATGGGTTCGCCCGGTTACATGGCTCCCGAACAGTTCGAGGCGCCAGGCAGCGAGGATGTCCGCGCTGACGTCTGGGCCATGGGCGCAGTGCTGGTCGAACTCCTCACCGGCAAGGCCGCCTTCGACGGTGAAACCCTGCCCGAGATCTGCTGCAAGATCATCGCGGGGCGCAGGCCACCACTGTCGGAGCTCTGCCCCGGGATCTCCGAAGAGCTCGAAGCGATCGTGACACGTTGCCTCGCGCTCGATCCGGACGAGCGCTTCGAGAACGCCGCGGAGCTCGCTGCGGCGCTGCGCGACTACAGCCTCGCCGCGTCCGCAGCGACGACTGTTGCGCCCCCACCGCCGTCGCGGCGTGCCGAGCGCTACCACGGGAGGCGCTGGGCGATCGCCGTGAGCGCGTTGATCGGCCTTGCGGCGCTGATCAGCTCGCGCGGCGAGCTCGATCCAGAATCGTTGCGTGCCAGCGCGCGCGCCGGCGCCGCCAGGCTCGTCGAGCTCAGCGGCGCGCGTCCATGGCTCGACTAGGAGTGGCGCCTGCGGCGGGCCGTGTGCCATCATCGTTGACATGGTCGACGAAAGCGGCGCCTTTGCCGAAGCGGCTCGCGACGCGCGGAGCCGCCGCGAGTACGAGGCGGCCGCCGTCGAGCGAGTGCTGGCGCACGTCGGTGCCGACGTGGCGATGTTCGTCCGTTCGGGCGGCCCCGGCGAGTACGCGCACGGATTCCTGGAAGGAGTTCGCGGCCAGGTGGAGAAGCGCTGGGCGCTCTACTCATCCGAGCTTTCCGGCTTCTCCGCGGCGGCGCTGGCGGGGCGCGGCGTGCTGGTCGACGTCGACTACTTCGCGCCGCGCGAGCACGAGCGACTCTTCTACTATCAAGAGATCATGCGCCCGCATCGCGGGCACAGCACCCTGATGGCTTATCTCTCTTGCGGCGGAGCCAACCGCGGCGCGCTCGTGCTCGGGCGAAGCAGCCGCGGCTTCAGCGCTCGTGATCGCGCCTACGTCGAGCGAATCGTACCCGTGCTCGGAGTTTGCGAGGCGGCGCTCGAGCATGCGACCCTCCGCCGGCCGCGCGGCGAGCAGTTCGCTCTCACGCCGCGCGAGCGCGAGGTCCTCGATTACCTGGAGCTCGGCTACACCAACGCCGAGATCGGGCTTGCGTGCGGTTCGAGACCGCGCACGGTGCGCAACCAGCTGTCGCAGATCTTCCGCAAGCTCGGTGCCTCGACGCGAGCCGAAGCGGTCGCGATCAGCCTGCGCGCACGCTGAAGCGAACGGCCATGGGACATTCGTCCCATGGCGTACGTGCGCTGTTTTGCGCATGAATTGGCCATGCACTACGACGTCCTCATCGTCGGCGGTCGCTGCGCAGGCGCCTCGCTTGCCGCCTTTCTCGCGCGGGCGGGCGCGAAGGTGCTCGTGATCGACAAGGACCGCATGCCGAGCGACCAGGTGCTCTCGACCCACGAGCTACACACGTCGGGCATGGACGTGCTCGATGAGCTCGGCGTCGGCGCTGCGGTACGCGCCGCGGTCCCAGCGAACCGCAGCATGCGCCTGCGGAAAGGTCGGGCGTACATCGACGTGAGCTTCGGCTCGCGGCCGGAGTACTGCCCCCGCCGGCTGCGCCTGGACGCACTGTTGTGGGACACGGCGCAGGCTTCCGGCGCCGAGACTGTCGACGCGACGCGGCTGGTCTCCTTGCGCCTCGACGGGGCTCGCGTCTCCGGCGCCCGACTGGAGTGCCAGGGTAAGGAACGCGAAGTCTCGGCGAGCTGGGTGATCGGTGCGGACGGCCGCCGCTCGCGCGTTGCGCGCCAGGTCGGTGCGGAGGAATACCTCGCCTACGACTCCCCACGTGCGATGTACTGGAGCTACTGGGAAGCGCCTCGCGGCTTTGGTCAGACGTCAGCCTTTGGCATGTACGTCGGACACCGTGGCGCCGCCGTGCGCGTCGTCTTCCAGACCGAGAACGACCAGCTATTGATCGGCAGCCTCCCGCCGCTGCACGACCTGCCGCGCTGGAAGGCGGATCCTCTGGGCACCTTGACGAGCGACTTGATGCTCGACCCGGAGATCGAGCCACTCGTCGCCGGGAAAGGTCCCGTCGAAAAGCTACGCGGAGTGGTCCGGGAACGCTTCTTCTTCCGCAGGGCCGTGGGCCCGGGCTGGGCGCTCGCGGGCGATGCCGGGCTGCACAAGGAATGGGTCACCGGTGACGGCATCAGCGAAGCGCTGCTGCAGGCTCGCAGCCTCAGCGCCGCGCTGTCACTGGGAACGGATTCCGCGCTCGAGCGGTGGTGGCGACAACGCGACGTGGCCGCCCTGCCGCTCTACCACTTCGGCAAACGAGAAGGCTCGCTCACCGAGCCCAGCGAGCTCGAGCAGGTTCTCTTCGCCAGCATCGCGGCGCGGCCCGAGATCTCTGCTCGCGTCGCCGAGGTGCTCGAGCGCCGGCGCGCCCCGAACCAGGTGGTCGGCGCCGGGCACGTCCTGCGCGTGCTCGCTGGAGGCATGATTTCCGGCAACTGGCAGCTCTGGAACGACTTCAAGGCCGTGGTAAAGCTCGAGCAGGAAGCCGCACGCGAGCTCACGAAGCGACAGAGCTTCCTCTAGCCGAACGCTCGAACGCGCGTTACCCTCGCCCTTGGCATGGCGCTCCAGGGCTTTGCGAAGAATCACCGGGACCACTCGAACGACAACGGCTTTCAGTTCGAGTTCTGCTGCGACAAATGCGGCAATGGTTTTCGTTCGGAGTTCAAGACCAACACGCTCGGCATGGCGGCGTCGGTGCTCAAGGCCGCAGGCTCGATCTTCGGCGGTTCGGTTCGCAGCGCAGGCTGGGGCGCCGATCACGTCAAGGACGCATTCCGCGGCCCTGCCTGGGACGATGCCTTCAAGGAAGCCATCGAGCAGTGCAAGCCACGCTTCCGGCAGTGCACGCAGTGCGGCCAGTGGGTGTGCCCCGAGGTTTGTTTCAACCATGCCCGCGGTCTGTGTGAGGGCTGTGCGCCCGACCTCGGCGAGCACGCCGCGATGATCCAGGCACAGGTTGCGGTCGATCAGGCGCGCCAGCAGGCCCAGCAGTCCGACCAGCTCAGGGGTCTCGACATGCAGGGCCAGGTCCACGCCGTCGGAGCGCCGTGCTCCAAGTGCGGTGCGATGCTCGGGGCCAACGCCAAGTTCTGCGCCCAGTGCGGCACTTCCGCGCCGGTGGTCGCGGCAGCGGGCCCGAAGTTCTGTTCGCAGTGCGGTGGAGGCCTGGGCGCAGGCGCCAAGTTCTGCGCCCAGTGCGGTACTCCGACGACCTAGGCGCTCTTGCGGCGCCGGCGCCCGATCAAGCCGACCGCGGCGATAGCCATCGCGAGGAAACCGCGCCCGTCGAGCGGTTCCTTGCCGGGAACCGTGCAGCCGCAACCGCCGTCGTCTTCACTGTCGTCGCTCGGAGTCGGAGCGGGGCCTTCGGCGCCAGCGCCGGCGTCGGACGAGCTGCCGCCCTTGCTGGTGCTGCCGCCCTTGCTGGTGCTGCCGCCCTTTCCGCTGCTCTCACCGCCTTCGCCGCTGTCGGCGCCACCAGCGCCGCCCATGCCGGCGCCCTCGACGCATTCGCCGCCATCGCAAGCGCCGTCGGTGCAGGCAGCGCCGTCCTCTTCGTCGTTGGCCGAGCACTCGCCGGCGCCGTCGCAGGAGTCGGCAGCCGAGCACTCGGTCTCGTCGTCGCTACCGCACTCGGTGCCCTCTGGCTCGGCGTTGGCGTCGCAGTTACCCGAGGCATCACAGGTGTCGGGATTGTCGCAAGCGGTGTTGGCCGAGCTACCGCAGGCATCGCCCGACTTGGCCGCGTCGGGCTGACAGCTGCCCTCGTCACCGGCCACGTTGCACGAGTGACACTCGGGGCACTCGGCCTCGCCGCAGCAGACCATGTCGACGCAGTTGCCATTCGCGCATTCGGCGCCGCTGCTACAGACCTCACCGGTGGGCAGGGCCTCGACCGCGCCCGCGTCGCAGGTCCCGCCGAGCGGGCGAGCCACGTCACGCTGATCGACGTTGGCGGCACCGCCGCCAATGAAGTCGCAGTCCGCGGCCAGGTCGATGGCGACGCTACCGTCCACCAGCGAGTGCGTCATGGTGGCGCCGCCATTCGCGGCGAGGTCCGCGTCGATGACTTCCGCCGTGGCACCACCATCGTCGACGTCGCTGACAATGAAGGGGCAGGTGCTGCCATCAGCGAAGACGTTCTGGCCCACGCTCGTGATGTAGGCCGCCGAGCAATCCGTCGTGTTGCCCGAAACGATGCTCGACTTGACCTGGACGTTCAGGCTCGCGGAGTCAATGCCCTCGGTGTTCCCGGTGATCGTGAGGTGCGACAGATTCGCGGTGGCAGCCCCGGCCAGGCCCAAGGCGGTGCCGTTGCCGCTAAACGTCGAGTTGGTGACGGTCGCTGCCGAAGTCTCACCGATCGACAGGCCGCCGGCGCTGTTGTCCGTGATCGTGCTGCCGTCGATGTTGAACGTGCTGGCGTAGCCGTACTTGTGAGTGATAGCCGGCGCCGTTTCATTGGACGCGAGGGTCGAGTCGGTCAGCGTCAGGGTAGCCGACACCATGCCGATGCCGCCGGCCAGCACACCCGAGTTGCCGGAGATGGTCGTGTTGGTGATCGTGACGTCGTACTTGGCGGCGACGCCGCCTACCCCAAGGATACCGGTCGCCGTATTGTTCGAAATCGTGCAGTTCGTGATCTCGTGGACGTAGTCGCCAGTGATCGAAATTGCTGCGCCCATGGCCGCGTCGGCGCTGGGGTCGACGCCGGTGATCGTGTTCCCCGTCACCTTGGTGTGGTCCAGATACAGAAGGCTGGCGGAGGCAATGCCACCGCCCATGTAATAGCCTTCGCTGCTGATGGCGTTGTTGGTGACTTCGCTGTACTTCAGGGACAGGGCACCCGTGGCGAGGATGCCTCCGCCGTTCGCGTTGGTGACCGACCCGTTCGTAATGAGCAGCCCCTGGTTCGGATCGGCGCCCTCGGGCCCGCCGATGAGCAAGATGCCGCCATCCAGGACGTGGAAGACCCGGTCGAGCTGGTTGCCGTTCACTTCGGGTGTTCCGGTGCCATAAATAACGGCCGCACCACTAATATCCAAATCACCGGTCGCGTTCGCGTCTTCGCCCGCACCGGCGATGGTCAAGGTGTACACGCCATCGGGCACGTCGATAGCAATCGTGTTGTCGTAGACGCAGCCGCCGAAGCTCGCGCTGGTATTGGTTACCTGAATGGCCTCGCGCAGCGAGCAGTCGGCTCCGGTGCCGAACTCGTCGACGGTCGTGTTGACTACGATGTTTGCGGCCGCCGGCGAAGCGACCAAAAGAAGCGCACCGCCCAGCGCTGGAGCGACACCCGCTCGCAGCAGTTTCAGAACCCACGCGCTCCGCAACACTCTCGACCGCTTGGCATGCGTCATCGTCTACTCCTTGAAGCCGGGCGCACACCGCTGGACGCCCGTATAGGCAGGGAGTTATGGGTATCACGGTCGCCGGCCCGGCCACTAGGCAGAAATGAGACGGACGTGCCGCGCCTGGCGTCGCGCGTGTAGGTGTTGCAAGCCGCCTCCCTGGATCTACGCAAGCCACCGAAGCCGCGACCGCCATCTTTGCTAGGATGCGGCCATGTCTGCGCCCGTACCGGAATCCAGCCGTTGTGTGAGTTGCCTAGGCTCGGGTGAAGCCCCGAGCGACTACGGCATCGTTGATTGTCCTGATTGCGGCGGCGCTGGTTACCTGCCGACCAAGAACGTGCTGGTCGAGTGGCGCGCGCGCGACATCGAGCGCGCCGTGGAGCGAGGCAACAGTGCCGCGGAGGCTGACGTTCGCTGGCTGCTCACCGAGCTTCGCAACGCTCGTGCGGCGCTGACC
>DATLIL010000439.1:0-6979 GCA_035539475.1 Polyangiaceae bacterium | reverse complement strand
GGTCCAGATCGGAGCCACGCTCAGCGTGTAGCGATCGTCGAAGCGGTACGAAGCGGAGAGCTCGAAGGGAAATACCGTGATCGTCGCGTTGCCCGTGTTTTCTTCGAGGTCCTGGAAGTTCTTCGTGTCCAGGTGATAGATGCCCGCGAACGCCGACAGCGCCCAGGTCTCGTTCTGCCAGTAGCGCCACTTGGCATGCAGGTTCGACATGCGAAAGGCCCATGGCCAGATATAGGTGCCGACCATGACCGAGTCGATGATGCCGTACTGGGCCTTCCACAGCCCGAAGCGAAAGTCGTTACGCCGCAGCGTGTAGGCCGATTCGTCGGTGATGCGCTGCTCTTTGCTGTGGTACGCGGCGGCCGCGCTTGGATAGAGCAAGCCCAGGGCACAGGCGACGGCGCCGAGCACGAAGCGGGACATCAGAAGTCGATCGTCTCCGAGCCTGCCGTACAGCTGCGCGTGGTCTCGTCGCAGCCGAAATCGCCGTTCGCGGCGCGCACGCCCGTGAACGTTTCGCCCGAAAGGATCGCGATCACGTCGCCCGAGCTCGTGGCGACGCGCACCTCGAAGGTCTGGGCCGCAGTGTCGACGCGGAAATCGAAGTCGGCGGCCACTTCCATGCCGTCGACCTCGCCGGCGATATCGAAATCGAACAGCGCGCGCGTCTCGGCCACGGCGTCGAACGGCACCGGGCCGCCGAAGTAGACCTTGGCCGCCCCGGCCTCCGCGCCCGCGAGCCCGCGCAAGAGCACCTGCTTCTCGGCCACCAGGTACTGGCAGCTCTCGACCTCGCCCCACACCACGGGGTCGACGCCCGCCTCGGTGAAGCCGAGAGTCAGGCGGATCGCGCCGTTGGCTGCGTCCGGCACTGCCTCGGCGCCCCAACCGTTGCAGATGCGCGTGGCCAGGAGGTAACCCTCGCCCTCGGTCAGCGCCTGTCGCTGCGTGCCGAGCGCGCCGTTCGTCGTCGTCTCGCCGTTCTCCTTCGCTTCCAGCGCTTCGAGCACGGTGTCGATCAGGGTCTCGTCGATGCCGAGCTCGCGGACGGTGTCGAGGATCGCGTAGCCCGCGTCGTAGACTTCCGTGACCGTGTCCTGGCTGAGGATGCCGTCCGGCGCCTCGTAGCTCCGGGCCAGCGCCGACATGTCGGGCGGAACGGGTTTCTCGACTTCCTGGGGCTCGGGGCCGCCGCACGCAGCGAGCGTGAGCAAAATGGCGAGCGAACCGAGACGAGCGAGCGCGGACACGGGCTACAGCCGCCGAGCATAGCTGCGGCTGTTCGACCTTACTAGACGTAGTGCGCCCGCTCTGCGATCCTGCCGGGCGCTCATGTACGTCTGTCCGGAGTGCGGGACCAGCGCGGGCAGCCCTGGCGGCTGTCCTCGGGATGGCCATGCCCTGGCGCCGTCCGACGATCCGTTGCTCGGACAGGTGCTCGGTAACTATCGCATCGCGCGCCTCCTGGGCGCGGGCGGCATGGGGCGCGTCTACCTGGGTGTGAACCAGCAGATCAACAGCCGGGTGGCGATCAAGGTGCTGAGCGAGGAGTGCGCCAAGGATCGCGGTCTGGTGGACCGCTTCTTCACCGAGGCGCGCGCGGTCAACGTCATTCGTCACGAGAGCATCGTCAACGTCGTCGACATCAATCAGCTGCCCGACGGACGCCCCTACATCGTGATGGAGCTACTCGAAGGCGAGTCGCTCGCCGAGCTCATCCGCCGCGGCCCGATAGCCCTCGGCACGCTGGCGAGCGTGGTGCTGCAGGTGCTGGGCGGCCTGGCCGCAGCGCACGACAAGGGCATCATTCATCGCGACCTCAAGCCAGACAACATCTTCGTCACGCGCTCCGGTCGAGCGAAGATCCTCGACTTCGGCATCGCCAAGCTCCAGCCCGAGCTCGGCGCCGTCAACGAGGGCACGCGCACCGGCGCGCTGATCGGCACGCCCTTCTACATGCCGCCCGAGCAGGCCTTGGCGCGGCCCGTCGACGCGCGCAGTGACCTTTACTCGATCGGCATCATCCTGTACGAGGCGGTCACCGGGCGCCGGCCGTTCCAGGGCAGCACCATCTACGAGCTCTTGAAGCAACACGTGGAGGTCGAGCCGGCGCCGCCGAGCAGCATGCGCTACGACCTGCCGCCGGCGCTCGAAGCCGTGATCCGGCGCGCGATGGCCAAGAGCCCCTCGCACCGCTTTCAGAGCGCGCAGGAGTTTGCTCAGGCGCTCGAGGGCGCCGCTCACGGCCTGTCCACCGATCCAGCCTCGGCCGCAGGCAATTACGGTGCGGCGCCGGCCTATGCTCCGAGCCCGCCTCCCTGGACGGCCCCGGCACCACCGACGGCACCTGCCGCTTATGCGCCGGCTCCCGTGTACGCACCGTCGCCCGTGCCGAGCCATCACCCGAACCTCAACGCGCCGCCCTCGTACGGCCACGGCTTGCCGCCGGGCTACGCGCCGCCTGCCGCCTCGTATTCCCCGGCTCCGGCGCCGCAGGCCGCGCGCTCCAACCTGCCGCTGTTTGCAGCCGCCGGCTGCGGCCTGCTCGTCGTGCTCGGCGTGCTCGGCACGGTGGCGCTGGTCGCTCTGGGCGGCAAGAACGGGGGCAGCGCCACCACGGCGGAGACCAGCCAGCAGCCCGACGACGAGCCCGCGATCGGCTTGCCCACCGCGCTCCCGATCCAGCCGACCTTCGGTAACAGTGACGTCGATTTCGATCGCCAGAACTTCGACGCCTTCGCCTTTCTCAAGGAAGCCGAGAAGCTCGCGCACAAGCAGCTGCCGGACTCGAAGCTCATCGGCATGGACTTCATGGGGATCAACCCCAAGGGCATCATCAACTTCGACGTCGGGTCGAGCACGATGGCTCTCTACCGCTTTCGCTCGCCTGCACGCTCGACGCCGCCCGCGGATTTTCCGAAGAACGCCAGCTACGAGGCTGCCTGCACCGTTCAGGTGATGGTCTACAAGCAGGGCATCACCTCGACCATCATCGATCACATGGCCTGCGACATCCCGTTCACGGGCAACCCGACCTGCAGCGTGGAGAAGCTGTGGTTTCAGGCCGCCAAGCAGGGCGCGCCGAAAGACAACGTGATCGGCAACGTGGGCTTCAACGGCCAGATGATGGAAAACGGCAAGCTGCGCTGGTACATGAGCGTGCCGCCGAACTTTTCGGCCGTGATCCCCGACGGCTGCTGAGCGGCGTTCAGGCAGGACGGCTGCGTTCTTGCCCGCGGGCGATGATGGCGCGCAGCGTGTCGAGTCCGACGGGCTTGGTGGTGTGCTCGTCGAAGCCCGCCGCGAGCGCCCGCACGCGATCCGCCTCCTGGCCATAGCCGGTGACCGCGACCAGGTAGGCCTTGGCAGTGACGTCGAGGCCACGCAGCCTGCGCGCGAGCTCATGGCCGTCCATCACCGGCAGCTCGATGTCGAGCAGTGCGATCTCCGGCGCGAAGTCCTGGACCATGGCCAGCGCCGATGGCCCATCGTACGCGAAGCGAACGACGTGGCCGAGATGCTCGAGCAGCGCGGCGAGCATCGACGCGGCGTCGTCGTTGTCGTCGACGACGAGAATGCGACCCGCGGTCGGCTTTTCGATCGGCGCCACGGTCGCGGGGCGCTGCGCGTTCAGCGCGTGATCGCCCTGGGCGAGCTGAAGCTTCAGCGTGAACACGCTGCCCCGGCCCAGGCCGTCGCTGTGGGCCGTGACGGTGCCGCCGTGCAGGTTGACGAGACTCTTGACGATCGCGAGGCCGAGACCGAGGCCGCCGGGGCTGCGTTCGCCCGTGCGTGCGCCCTGGAAGAAAGGGTCGAAAATGTGGGGCAGGACCTCGCGCGAGATGCCGATACCCGAATCTCGGACGCGGATCAGCGCCTGGTCGCCGTCACGCGCGGCAGACAGCTCGATCAAGCCGCGTGGCTCGCTGAACTTGGCCGCGTTGGTCAGCAGATTGGCGATCGCCTGCGCCAGACGATTCAGGTCCGCCAGCACCGGGACACCGCTGCGGGGTACACTCAACGAGAGCTCGTGCGAGTGCTGCTCGAGCGCGGGGCTCGCCATCTCCACGGCCCTGGCCACGATCGACGAGAGCTCGAGGTTTTCTCGGCGCAGCTCGATCTTGCCGCGGGTGATACGCGAGACCTCGAGCAGATCGTCCACGAGTTCGACGACGTGCTCCACCTGGCGCTTGATGATGGTGCGTTCGTGCTCGAAGGGCGAGCCGTCGTGCAGACCCATCAGATCGAGCGCGGTTCGGATCGGCGCCAGCGGGTTTCTGAGCTCGTGACCCAGCATGGCCAAAAATTCGTCCTTGCGCCGATCGGCGTCGCGCGCCTCCGAGTAGAGGCGCGCATTCTCGATGGCCATGCCGGCGCGTCGCGCGAGCTCCTCGGCCATGGCCACGTCCGCCTTTTCGTACAGGCGGGCGCGGTCCGCGCTGACGAGCAGGATCGCGCCCAGGATGCGCTCGCCAGCCGAGATGGGAACGACCAGTGCAGACGCGACGCCGGCGTCACGCCACAGGCGCCGGAACTCTTCACTGGTGGAGGTGGCGTCGAGCGTGGCCTCGCTGAGCTCACGATGGTGCAGCGAGGTCCCCGTGCGGATCACGGTGTTGATACCGTGTGCCAGCGCACTGCCGAAGTGCCGGCGCATGGCCAGGACCGACTCGACCTTGGCGGGGTCGGTGTGGGCCGCGATGGGCTCCATGGTCAGTCCGCTCTGTTCCGACAGCACGACCAGGCACCAGTCCGCCACGCTGGGTATGGCCTCGCGCGCGAGTCTGGCGAGCGTGAGCTGGCAGTCGAGCGACGAATTCAGGATTTCTCCGGCGTGACCCAGGAACTCCGCCCGTCGTTGGTTGGCGACGGCGGCCTCACGAGCAGCCTTCTCCGCGGCGTACAGCCGAGCGCGCTCGAAAGCCTGCGCCGCGTACCACGAGATCAACTGCAAGAACGAGCGTGCGTCCTCGGTGAAGCGGCGTGGTCCGTCGAAGCGATAGCTGAGCCCACCGATGCTGCGGCCCTGCGCGAGCAGCGGCAGACACACCAGCGCGTCGTCCGAGGTGTTCGTCCGACTGGCGCCTAGTCCCGGGTACTCGTCGCACAGCGTGAGACTCGTCTCGAACCAGAGCGGGCTACCGGTGCGAATGGCGTCGATGATCGGCATCTGGCCTGCGACCGCCAGGGGTACACGGCTGAAGAGCTCGGGGGGCGGGCTGGCCATGCCGACGCTCCTGACCAGGCGCACCGTGTCGCCGTCTTCCGAGATCTGCCAGAACGCTCCGGCGCTCGCTGCGGTCGCGGTCAGGCCCATATCGATCACGACCTCGATGACCTCGGCCGGTGAAATGGCCTGCGCCAGCGCGCCGGTGAAGGCGTGCAACCGCTCCAGCCGAGCCCCGGGTCGCTCGCTGCTCACCGGAGCCGAGTCGTCGAGCTGCGCCTCGGGCTCCACGCCGGTGACGCTCTGAACACGGACCAGCGCGTCGTAGAGCTTGCGGGCGCGCACTTCGGATTCGGGGCCGCCCGAAAGGCGGAGGAGCAGCGTTTGTGGGTCGAGCAGATTCACTTCGCAGGAGCAGCGGCGTCCGTCTCGCGACTGCAGCGCGAACGGGTCTGCTCCGCCGCGAAGGACAGCGCGCAGACTGCCGAGCGCGAGATCGCGTTCGACGGCGAACGAGGCGATGCTGACTCCCCTGAGCAGCGCCACGCTGGTTCCGAGCGCTTCGGCACCAGCGGCGTTGGCCGAGAGGATGAGACCAGCCGGCGTCGCGAGCAACAATGGCTCCCGCAGGAATTGAAGGATGAGGTCGTACTGCTTCAGGGCGCGGCTCCCGGTGGGCCCGCCGTCTTTTAGGCTCCGTGGTTCGCCCCTTCAAGGGCGCAGGCGGCCGAAACCGTGGCTGCTAGGCTTTGGGGGTCACCCGCTGCGGAGCGGGGCAGCGATGATGGAATTTGCCTCTGCCGTCTTGCGCCTGGTCGGTTGGCGCCTCGTGGGCCGCGCGCCCGATGTCTCGCGCTGCGTGATCATCTTCGCTCCCCACACCTCGAACTGGGACTTCCCGATCATGCTACTCGTGAAGTTCGCGTTCAGGCACCGCGTGCACTACCTGGCCAAGCACTCGCTGTTTCGCTTTCCCGTGGCGTGGTTCTTTCGTGCAACCGGGGGCATCCCTGTCGAACGCGGCGAACGTCACGACCTGGTAGCGACCATGGCCAAGGCGTTTGCCGAGCGCCCCACGCTCTGGCTGGCGGTCGCGCCGGAGGGCACCCGCGCCCGGCGCGATCACTGGAAGAGCGGCTTCTACCACATCGCTCTGGAAGCAAAGGTGCCGGTGCTGCTGGCCTTTCTCGACGCCGGGAACAAGGAGTGCGGTCTCGGGCCCGTGGTGGAGCTCTCGGGCGACGTGGAGCGCGATCTGGCTACGATCCGTGCCTTCTACTCCGACAAGCAGGCCATCCGCCCGGAACGTACTGGCGAGATTCGCTTCGAAAACTGACTAAGTTGGTTGTCAATTCGCTGCCGGCATGGCGCTTGCGGGGGCGGCGCGTAAACTCTGCGCCCGCGAGCGAGAGCGCATGAGAGCGAGAGCTGCAACATCGACCCGTCGGTTCGTGGGCTTCCTTGCCCTACTCGCGTCTCCGTGTTGCGGACGCACCGACCTCGACCTCTTCGCGCGGGCGGACGAGGGCAACGCGGGAAAATCGTCGAGCGGTGCCAGTGCGCGTGGCGGCTCGCCGAGCTCGGGCCAGGGCGGCACCGGCGTCAGCATCGGAGGAGGACCTACCACCGCCGGAACGAGCGCAGGCGGAATCAGCAGCGGTGGAGTCGCGACCGCTGGCAGCAGCGCTGCGGGAGAAAGCGGCGCCGGAGCAAGTGGCGCTGGTGCGGCTGGTGAAGGAGGCGCGCCGGGCGAGGCAGGGGCGCCCGCTGAGGGCGGCTCGCCGAGTGTCCCGGACGCCATCAATCTGGCGC
>DATLIL010000438.1:0-5802 GCA_035539475.1 Polyangiaceae bacterium | reverse complement strand
ATCCTGAACAAGTGGAGCACCATCCTTCAGGCGGTCCACTCCGGCACCGTCGAGCTCGTTCCGAACACGCACCCCCAGCGGGCCACGGGGCGCTGGTACCTGAGCGAGTTCGGCGTGCTGGAGGGCGTCGACACCAACGTGGGCGGCGTCTACAGCGATGTCTACGTTCGGACGGCGAGCGGATTCCGGTTCACCCGGCGTCGGTTCGATCTCCTTTACATGCGCTCCGGGACGAGCGTCACGGCCCAGCCGTTCCCCTCCGACCTGCCCTGAAGAGTCTGCCGAACAAGGGCTTGCACCCGACGCACCGTTGGGCGGTCAAGGCTGGGCTCTGGCTCGACGTGACCGCCAGATCGCGATATGCGAACGCATGGATTCACGCGACGTCGCTGGCCTCTTGTTGTTGACCGTGGCTACGGCATGCGGCGCGCGCACGGCCCTGCCCTCGGAGGGCAACGGCGCTGACGACGGCGCTGCCGGCAGCGCGAGTTCGTCGGGCGGCGCGCCGTCGTGCACCCTCACCATCGACGCGACAGCGATCGTCACATCCCTCGTCGCCGAGGGCGAGCGCATCTACTACGTCTCGACCAAAGGGCGCGTGATGGCGGCGGATGCGGACACCGGCGCGACGACGCTGCTCGCGCAGATTCCCGCGCAGCTCCTCAACACCCCCATTGCGCTCGCGCTCGACGTAGACTCGCTCTACTTGACGTTCGTGGGCGAAAATGACAGCAGGCCCGATCTCTGGCGGATCCCGAAAGCAGGCGGGGTGCCCGAGCATATCGCTTCAGGCGATATCGACAATGTCTTCGTCGACGACGCGGGGCTCTACTGGACCGATCGCCTCAGCCCCCAACTTAAGCACGAGGTATTTCGTAGACGGCCAGACGGCACGGCGCTGTCTTTGGGCGTGATCGACGACAGCTATTACGAAATGCGAGGCATTTACCGTGGCACGGCCGGCCTCCTCGCACCGTCGCTGACCGCGCTCCTCGCGTTCGACATCGAAGGCGCCGGCGCGACCACGCTTTCGGATGCCAAGCACGTTTCGTTTCCTTTCGAGCGCGACGGCGCGCTCTTCTTCAACGTCGGCTACGGCACGCCGCACGGTTTACTTCGCACTTCGCTCGACGGCACGATGGCGCAGCAGCTCTACGAAGGTCCCTTCGAGCGCGTCATCACCGACGGCGTCAGTTGGGTCTTCACCTCGCCGTTCGAACAGGAGCGTGACATCTTCGGCGCGTCCTATCCAGACGGCGAGCTGTCGTTCGTCTATCACAGCCCGACCTCCACCACGCCGCGCGCAGTGGCGCTGACGCCGACCCGTCTCGTGCTCGGGGCTGGGTATTGGGAGTTCGAAGTGGGCATTCAAAGCCTCTGTCGAGACGCGCTCGGGCTATGATCGGTGCTTGCAGGACGCGCTCCCCCCGTCGAGCGCTGCCTCGCGGCTACCCGCTCCAGTCACGCGGACGCGCCCATGGTGCCGCCCGCCCGCTCATGGTCGAGTTCGACGTGCTGCGACACATGTGCAAGTAGCCCAGCACACAATCGGCCCGACGGGCGCTGACGCTCCCCGCAGTTCATCGGCATCGCCCCGCGGAACATCGCCGCCCGGCCCGCTCGCCCGCGTTGCCCCACTGTTGCCCCAACGTGTGCACCGGAGGGTCTCGGAACGTCTCATTGCGGTCGCGTTCAGCTCGCACCCTCGATCTCGCAGAACGGCCGGGATCACCGCTGGTTTGCTGTTGATCTCCGTGTAGTTCGAGGGTGCTGCTAGAAGCTACCTAAGCCGTTTCCTAAACCGAAGGTCGCAGGTCCGATTCCTGCCGGGGGTGCCAACGATTTCGAGGAGTTACGAGCCAGGCCCCCTCGCTCCCTCCCCGCCGACAAAAGCTGTGGCCTCACTGTGGCCTCAACTGAGAACGGCGGTCGAGCCCAGCAGAGGACGTGTCCTCTCCGGGCCCTGCTCGACTGTCTGGAGACGTTCCTGGGATGCGGGCGGCTGCGCGGTGACCGCGCCTACCATGCTCCGGTCTACCCGTGCCCCTGGCGTTGCACCGAGGGCCCCGTTGCCGGGCGTCAGTTCTTCTCCCCGTCTCCCCGTCGCCACGACGGCGGACAGGCAACCGACGAGCGGCCTCCTCGAGGTCTTCCTTGAGGAAGTGCACGTAGCGCTGCGTGGTGGACAGGTTCGTGTGACCTGCCATCCGCTGCACGACATGGACCGGGATACCTGCGCGAAGCCAAGCCGTGATCGCGTAGTGGCGCAAGCAGTACACCGACCACCCCTCGACCCCGGCCCGCTTGCTCGTGCGCGCGAACGCCTGCTTGAGCCCGGATTGGCCCCACGGCTCCCCGGTGTCGTTCAGCGCGACGTACGCCTCACGCGCTGCGCTCTTGACAACCGGGGCGAGGAGCCTCGCGAGCTCGCGCGAGATGGGGATCTCGCGCTGCCCAGTCTTCGGCGTGTGAATCTCGCCGTGTGACCGTCCCTCACGCACGGTGAGGAACCCGCCGACCGCCACGCCATTCTCCCACCGGAGCAGCACGTCCTTGCCTCGGAGCGCGCACACTTCGTTGGGACGAAGCCCAGCGTCGGACATGAGGGTGAAGGCCAGGCGGTGTGTATCGTAAGCGATTCCGAGGATCTGCTCGACTTGATCGTCGCTCGGAATCTCCAGGATGCGCTGCACGACCTGCTTGAGCTTCGGCAGATTCGCCGGCTGCTCCTCGACGTACCCGCGGCTCTTCGCGAACCGCAGAACCGATCGAAGCACGACCTGCGTATTGTTCCGCGTCGAGCGGCTCAACTTGCGCTTCGAGAGCGCGAGGTCGAGATCCGCGGCAGCCCTCCCGTCGACCTTGTCCACGTGCAGCTTGCCGAACTTCGGAAGCAACGAGGCCCGAAGGACCGATTCGTACCCCTTCCGGCTGGTGACCTTGAGCTCCGCGACCATGAAGGTCTCTCGGAATTCGCTGACCACCTCGGCAAAAGTCTTCTTCGGCTTCGGCGCGCCATTCGCTCCGGACGAATCGCCCGAATCGGTCGCCGCTGGCGCAGTTCCTGGCTCGTACGGCTCGCCGTAATTGGCAATGTTCAGCAGGTACCGTTTCTCCTCCGCACGAGCCGCGGTCCACGTTTGGACCTCGGCATCCTTGCGGAAACGGGCCCGCGTGCCGTCCCGCTTCTTGTATTGGATGTCAATCAACAGCCGGGGTTCCCCGTATCGCTCTACCTTGCGGACTGCCATGGTCAGATTCCTTTCCGACCATCCCAGCCACCTTTGCGAGGCTGGGACTGTAGCACGAGGTCCGTCCTCACGGGACACCCCAAGCCTCGGAGAACCGGACCCGCCAGATCCGGCCGAACTTGCGCGCTCGCACGCCGTCGACGCTTGCCTCGGTCACCCCGTCCGGTGCGCGCACGGCGCGGCGCTCCAGCGGCTTTCGCAGCGCGCCCAGATTCATGCCGAGGTGCGCCGCTGCGCGGTCGATGGGCACCCAGCCCCCAACCGATTGACGGGCTTCTCCCTGCTTTGCCGACATGCCGGGACCTCCCTTCCTTGCCGCCCATGTCCACCTCCCCGGCGCGCGCGAGGGCTCCGCGGCGCCATGTGAATCGACGACCGGGCAAGGGGGCTCGAGCTCTCGGGCGAGCGACCCCTCCCCACGCGTCGGTCCCCGAAATGTACGGCAATTCGGCGATGACTTTCAAGCCATTTCGGCAGCAAAATCAGCAACTTGCCGAAGCAGATCAAAATCCCGAACTTTGATCGAGGAGCCTGTAGGCCCCCTCTTGTTTCACCGCATGGCAATCCGAGGACCGCCGAGAAATCGAACCAGATTTCGAATGCTCGCCAAGACCCTCTCGTGGAAACGTCGCTAAAGCTCGTCCCCCCCTTCCGCCGCCGAGCAAATCCTCGGCTAATTTCTCGGAAGTTCCCGAATCCGAATCCTTGAAATCAAGCTCCGCGTCTCGCGCTCCCTCTGAAATCCCCTTCTCCCTCTCGGGAAACCTATTTCGTGCACCGCGCTCGGGACCGGCCGGATCTCGACCATTTGTGAGAATTCGCACGTGCTACCGCCACGTCAACGTTCACCTCGACCACCTCGGGCACGAACTCGCTTTCCGCGATCGGGCCCGAGGCGGGCTCCCCGGCACTTTTGAGGCAACACTCCCAGCCCTTCCGAGAGGAGGTCACGGCGGGTCCTCGGACATTTCTCGGCGAACGCTCGGACAATCTCGGCTTTCCGAGCGCGCGCAAGCCGACTCGATTGTGTCCCGATGCCGCCCCGCACGTCCCCCTACAGCAATCCCCCGACACTCGCGGTAAAATCAATCCCGGACACTGTCGGGCGCGCGCTCGCTGTCACCGTCCAAGGTCGACCCTGGCCAGCCCTCGGAGTTTCGAAGCTGAAACATTGAACAGCACGAATCCTCGGCTGAGCCCTTACACGGCAAGCCGCGCGCTTCGTGCCAAGGCAGACCCTACGACGTCGTACAACCTCGCCGTGCGTCTAGATCGGCTGCGTTCAGGCTTCCCCGAGATGCCCGGTACCGCCAGACGAACATCCACTCCGCTGACCGGCAAACCTTCGACAGCATCGTTTCCGGGGCAGCTTACCTCGTTGACGCGCTCGCCTCCGGTCGCGCTCCGGTAAGGGGCGTGGACTTGTTCCGCCAATAAAAACCGTACATGCGTGGTTCGATGCTGGTTGGCGCGCTCGAGCAGCCTCCGGACGGCGGCAATTCGTTCGCCGACAGGAGCTCGGAAGCACCCCGCCAGCGGCCTTCGTGACAGGCGAAATCCTCGGCACTTTTTCGGGAAGTACGGCTCGGATCGCTCACACTATTTTGTTCTCAAACCATCTTACCAGGACCGTCGACCGATAACACGTGGTTCCCACAACAGCTTTTGTGTTGCAATGCCCGAGCGACTTGCCCATTATCGCCATAGCACCATGAACCACCCAGAGCCTCCTGGGCTCGACGGGCAGTCGTCTGCCGTCGGGCCGGAACTCGGCGGTCGTCCGCTATTTCTGCGCAACGGCACGGTCCGAGCCACGACCCAGACCGAACCCAAAGCGCCCGCGGCCGAGCTGCGGAGCTGGCGGCAGATCATCGACCTGTACGGGGGTGAGTGCAGGTATCAGCTCATCGCGCAATGCGGCAAGACCTTTCGATATACGGCCAAGTCCGAGAAGCTCTGTTTCTCGGGCCCGGCGCGAAAGCCCGTTGGGAAAAGGAGGTCCAAGCCATGACCCAGGCCGAACCCATCGCGCCCTCGGACGAGCCCGCCGATCTCGGCGGTCATCCGCTGTTTCCTCGGCCGGAAACAGAGACCGGTCCCGATCCGCGTCGGTTTGACCTTATTCAGATCGTCCGCATCCTTCCAGACAAGACACGGGAGGTCTGCCCTACCGCGTGGAAGGGATCCGAGCTTCGGAGCTGGCAGCAAATCATCGACCTGTACGGTGGCGAGTGCTGGTATCAGCTCAATGCGGTGTGCGGGAAGAGCCATCGATATTCGGGCCGGTCCGAGATGCTCTACTTCGCCGGCCCGGCACGGAAGCCCTTCGTCCAGGAGCCGCAGGCGCCCCGACCGGCGCCCACTGCGCCTCCCATCAACCCGGCTGCGGTGCCGCCTTACTACTATGCCTCGCCTGCACCTGCGCCCGCGCCTGCTCCCGCAGCCGCGCCAGCGATGGGGCTGGAGTTCGTGGGCCTGCTCAAGGTCGTCCTCGAGACGATGCGCTCGATCCTCGAGGCCAATAGGCAGCCACCACAGGGAAATCAGGCCC
>DATLIL010000437.1:0-6407 GCA_035539475.1 Polyangiaceae bacterium | reverse complement strand
CGCACATGCGCCTGCGCGGTCGGTGCGACCAGCAGGGTAAAGCCCAGGGCGGAAAGGAGGCGAAGCTTCATGACCAGTTAATGGCCATTGTCCCACGACTCCGTTTGTCTTTGCGCTCCCGATTTCAGACAGACTGCTCTTTTTGTCTGTCGATTGTCGCCTATCAGAAAAGGTTCAGCGCAGCGGGCCGACGGCTCTAGAGGCCTGCCAGCGGCGCCATCCCGTGCTCGCCGAAGGTCGTGATCGGGCTGCCGAAGGCCTGGGCGATGCTCACGAACAGCTCCCCGAACCAGTTGCCCTCGTATTGGACATGGCGCCCGAGGGTGAAGCCTGCAGCGCCGCCCGCCAGGATCACCGGCATGTCGTCGTGATTGTGAGCGTCCCCATCGGAGACGTCGCTCGACTGGAACACCAGCGTGTTGTCGAGCACGCTGCGACCGTCGACGTCGCTCATGCCCTGAAGCCTGATCAAGAACTCCGAGAAGCGCCGGAACCACCAGTAGTCGATGCGCTGGAGCCGGCCGACGTTGTCCGGGTTGCCGCCGTGGTGAGAGATGTCGTGATGCCCGCCGGGCGCGTCGATGAAGTTGTGCGGTCGCCCGTTGGAGCTGTTGCCCCACATGTAGCTGATCACGCGTGTGGCATCGCACTGGAACGCCAGCGCCATCAGCTCGTGGCAGATGTCGATGGTGGTGCGACCGTCCTGGAAATTGAACTCGCTCGTCGGCTGCGCCGGCAGCGTGCAGGCCACACCGCTGGCAGCGTTCGTGATGCGGCGTTCGACCTCGCGCACGGAGGTCAGGTACTCCTGCAGGCGCGGACGATCCTGGTAGCTCAGCTTGGCTTCGAGCGCCGTGGCCTCGTTCACGACGAGGTCGAGCACGCTCTTGTCGAGAGCCCTGCGCTCCTCGATCGCCGCCTGATTGGCGTTGGGATCGAGCCCGGCGAAGAGCTGATCGAACATCAGCAGCGGATTGTCGAAGCGCGGCAGGTTCTTGCCGTCGTTGTCGAAGGTGATGTGATCGCCGACGGCGCAGCTGAAGCCGCTGTCACAGAGGGTGCCGGAGGGCCGCGCCACCTCACCTGCCATGGCGATGTACGGCACGCGCGTGTCCTTGCCGATCGTCTCGGAGATGACGAAGTCGATCGAGGGGCCGCCCATGTCGCCGTCGGTCGCGCGCGGCACGGTACGGTTGGTGAGCAGCGAGCCGATGCCTCCGGCGTGGTCTCCGGGGCCCTCTTCTTGTTGCGTGTTCTGCAGACCAGAGAGGATGAGCAGCTGGTTCTTGACCATCTCCAGGCCCGGGCCGTCCTGCTCGACGGGGTACGGAACGCGCCCGTCGTTGAAGACGCGGCCTGATGCCCCCATCGACGGCCCGAAGGTGAAGTCGGTGCCGGTGCCGACGGGACGCCAGTCGTCCATGACCATGCCGTTCGGGTAGAGGTAGCCGAGGAAGCGCTTGGGAGCGCTGCCGGCCTGACCCAGGGCTTTTCTCGGCGCGAAGGTCTCCAGGAACGGCAGCGAGATGAGCACGCTGCCGCCGCCGAGGAACGCGCGCCTACCGTAGCGTTTGCTGATCTTCACGGCGTCACCTCCGTGGCGGCTGCAGCGCGGCGCTGGCGGAAGACGTCGGCCACGACCACCGCCTCGATGGCGGAGCGGATGCTGCCGCCGTTGGTCTGCGCCGCGTCGGCGATCGCCTGCTTGAGCGGTGCCTGCTCGGGACCGAACTGTCGACCCAGGGCGTAGGTCATGAGCTTCTCCACCGCGCAGGTCAGCGTGCGCGGGTCTGTGGCCAGCATGTCGGCCAGTGGCAATGCGCCGTCGAAGGGCGTCGTGGTCGTCCCGTCCGCCGACGGCAGCTGGCCGGTCGAGTCGATCGGGCCGAATTCGTCGCTCTCGCGGTACTTGCCGACAGCGTCGTACTTTTCGAGGCCGAGCCCGATCGTGTCCATGACCATGTGACAGCCGTAGCAGCCGGCGCCCTTTTGCTGGTGCTGTGCCAACCTCTGACGCACCGACAGGTTCTCGAGCCCCGAGCCCTGGTCGATGTTGGTATCGACGCCCGCGGGCGGCGGCGGCGGCGCCTCGCACAGCAAGCGATCCATCACGTAGAAGCCGCGCTTGACCGGGGAAGTGCGCGTGGGGTTGGACGTCGCCGTCAGGTAGCTGCCCAGCGTGAGCAGGCCGCGGCGGTTGGTGCCGGTCAGCGCCACCCGCTGGTGGGCGGTTCCGCTGACACCGGCGATGCCGTAGTGCTCGGCCAGGCGCTGGTTCACGTAGCTGAAATCGGCGTTGAAAATGTTGGTGACCGGGAGCCCGGAGGAGAGGAACTCCTGGGCGAAGAGCTTGCTCTCGGTGATCATCGCCTCGCGCAGCTCGTCGTCGAACTCGGGGAACACCACCTGGTCGGGAACCACGGCGTTCAGCTGGTTGACGTTCAGCCACTGCGCCATGAAGTTGTCGACCAGCGGCGTCAGGCCGTAGCCGCTGTCGAGCAAGCGCCGGGCCTGCGCCAAGACGCTATCAGGCTGAAGCAGCGCCCCCGATTGCGCCGCCGCGAACAGGTCCGCGTCCGGCATGGTCGACCAGAGCGCGTAGCTCAGGCGCGTGGCCACCTCGTACGCGTCGAGCGCGTGGGGCGTCGGGTCGTCGATATTGGGGTCGAACTCGAAGCGGAAGAGGAACTTGGAGGACGTGAGAACCGCGCGCATGGCGGTGCTCAGCCCGGTCACCGGATCGGGGTGCGTGCTCGCCAGCGCGACGTAGGACGCGAGCTCTTCGTCCGTGGCGGGCCGGCGCCAGGCGCTGGTGGCGAAGTTTCGCAGGACCTCCGCGTAGCAGGTTGCGCCCGTCGCGATGTCGCAGGTCACGTAGCGCGTGCGTTTGGGGTCGTCAGCCGGCCGCGACCAGAACTCCGCCATCAGCTCGTAAGATGCGGAAAGGTACTTTTCGACGTGCTCCGGCTGGATACGGAGAACGGCGCCGATGGTGTCGAAGCCGAGCACCAGCTCGTCGGAGGGGAACGAGTCCGCAGGTCGCAGATCAGTGCCGAGCAGATCGCGAACGGTGTTGTTGTACTGCGTGCGGTTGAGCCGACCGACGGGCGAAAAACCGAACGGCGCCTCGGTCGTGCCGCCGCTTCCACCGCCGCCGCTCGAGCCGCCACTGCCCGTGCTGGCGCCGCTGCCTCCTCCGGGCGCGGCAGGGCTCTCGGCGCCTGTACAGCCATAAGAGCAAATGGCGACGACGCTGAACCCGAGCCCCCTGACCAGATCCGAAAGCCTGCTTCGCATGGTTCGGAGTTGCCTCGAAATGTTGGTTTCCTTCGGGCCTGGGACCCGTTTCACATCCGCCAGTGTCCGGATGCGTCCACGAAAATCCGTGAACGTAGATATGACGACGCGTTTGCCGCGACGGAGCACAGAAAGCTTCAATGGACGGTGCGATTTGTCCTACCTTTATCGTTACCACATAGGGGGCTGGAGCCCCCTAGCCCGCCCCGTCGGGGGTGCACTTGGGCACCGTCGGCATGCGTCGTGCAACACCCCGGACGATGACGAGCCGACACCTCACCATCGCCGGCTTGATGCTCGCCGCCCAGGCGTGTCGGCCGGCGCCTCCCCACTCTCCACAGAAGATCCCGCCGGTGGCGACCGAGGGCGAAGCCAAGCCCACCGAGCCGCCCCAAGACCCAGCGGGGGCCGAGCCGGAGAGTCCGGAGCAACCCGAGCAGACGGGCAACTGACGGAACAGACACAGGCGTGACGGCCGTGTCGGGCAGCAGCAGCGGGCCGCGCTCAGCGGGCGATCTCGGCGCTGTCCGGGCTGAGGCGCTCGGCGCCGTCAATCAGCGAAAGGAATTCGCGACGGTACCCGCGCGGATCGGAACCCAGCGAGCCTCGGGCAAGGCTGCGCACGAGGCCGAAGGTCGTGTCAGCGCGGTTCGGGGACTGACGGAGCAGCATGCCGAAGCCGGCGACCGCGGCGGAGAAGCGGAAGCTGTCGCTGGTGTCGGCAAGGGAGCGCTCGTCGTTCGCGATGGGGAACGAGAGGAGCTGGCTGTCTGAACCACGCGGAGCCTTGTAACGGATCTTCAGGGTCGCGAGCTCGTTGCCGCCGTGGACGGGCTGACCCGCCGGAATGATTTCGTAGAGCGCCGTGACGCTGTGACCGGCGCCGACTTCGCCAGCATCCTTCTCGTCGTCGTTGAAGTCCTCGGCGCGCAGCATGCGGTTCTCGTAGCCGATCAGGCGATAGCCCGCGACCGCTGCTGGATTGAACTCGAGCTGGAGCTTCACGTCCTCGGCGACGGTGACCAGGGTCGAACCGCCTTGCTCGACCAGCACCTTGCGCGCTTCGGGCAGGCTGTCGATGTACGCGTAGTTGCCGTTACCCTTATCGGCGAGCTTCTCCAGGTTCGAGTCCTTGTAATTGCCCATGCCGAACCCGAGCACCGTCAGGTAGACGCCGCTCGAACGCTGCTGCTCGATCAGCCGCACGAGCTCGTCCTCGCTCGACACGCCGACGTTGAAGTCACCATCGGTGGCCAGCACGACGCGGTTGATGCCAGCCGGATCGAACTGCTCGCGGGCCACCTTGTAAGCCAGCTCGATGCCCTCGCCGCCGTTGGTGCTGCCACCGGCGGACAGGCGCTCGAGAGCAGCGCTGATGGTGGCCGTATCGTTGCCTCGGGTAGCCGGCAGCGCCAGCCCGCTCGAACCGGCGTAAACGACGATCGAGACGCGGTCGTGGGCGCTCATGGTCCCGCTGAGCTCGCGCAGGGAGCGCTTGAGCAACGGCAGCTTGTTCTCGTCCGCCATCGACCCGGAGACATCCACCAGGAACACCAGGTTGCGTCGCGGCTGCTCGCGCTGCTCCATGCGCTTGGTCTGCACGCCGAGATGCAAGAGGCGATGCGCGCGATTCCAGGGCGTGGCAGACAGCTCGGCGTGGAGCGCGAACGGCTCGCTGCCGGTCGGAGCGGCGTAGTCGTAGGGGAAGTAGTTGACGAGCTCCTCGATGCGTACCGCGTCTTCCGGCGGAAGCTCACCCTCGTTCAAGAAACGGCGGACGTTCGAGTACGACGCCGTATCGACGTCGATCGAGAAGGTGGAGAGCGGCGCTCGCTCCACCGACATGAAGGGGTTCTCGTCGATCTTGGCGTAGGACTCGGCGTTGGGCGCCGGCGCCTCCGCTGGAGAAGCCACCATGGCAGGCGCCGCGGCGACCTTTTCGTAGGTGCGGGACCCTCCCCCGCACCCGGAAGCCAAGAGTCCCAAGATCAGGCCCATTCTGCCGATTGTCGTGGCGCGCATCGTCGATCCTCCGCGCAGACAACGGGGCCACGGGCGGGGCCTTACACCCCGCGTCTACGCCGACGCCGCAGGGCAGCCAGGGCCAGGAAGGCGCCGAGCGCCGCCGTCGAGCCCGAGCCCGAGCTCGAGGTGCGACACCCACAGCCGCCTCCCTCCACGACGCCGTCGAGCAGGACGAGACCCTTCGGTCCACCCGACGTGCCACCGCTGCCACCCACGGTGTCACCGTCGTCGGCTCCGTTGTTCGGATCGCGTTCGCCGTCGTCGACCACGCCGTTCTTGTTGGTGTCCTCGTCGCCGTCGGACACGCCGCCGTCGTCCGTGTCGGGGTCGAGTGGGTTCGTCGTCGTTGCGCCGCCGTCGGCGTCGGCGATGCAGGTCTGGGCGCTCGCATCCGTCGCAGGATCATCGCAGCCCAGTCCGAGCTCGGTGCCATCGAACAGGCCATCGCCGTCGCTGTCCGGATCGAGAGCATTGATCAGCCCGTCACCGTCGCTGTCCTCTCCTGGCGACGGCTCCTGCCCGTCGCTCGCGCCGTCGTCGTCGCTGTCGGCGTCATTCGGGTCGCTGCCGATGGTGCCTTCGAGATCGTCGCTGAGCCCGTCGCCGTCGCTGTCGACGACGGTGCTGTCGTCGCTCGGGTCATTGGGATCCGTCTCGCCGGCATCGATGACGCCGTCGAGGTTCGAATCCTCGGAGCCGTCGGAGATCCCGCCGTCGTCCGTGTCGGGGTCGAGCGGGTTCGTCGTCGTCGCGCCGCTGTCGGCGTCGGGCGTGCAGCTGCTGGCCGCCGCGTCGGTGGCCGGATTGTCGCAGCCCAGGCCGAGCTCGGTGCCGTCGTGCAGACCGTCGCCGTCGCTGTCGTGGTCGAGCACGTTGGGGCTACCGTCGTTGTCGGAATCCGACCCGGGGCTGGGCTCCTCACCGTCGATCACACCGTCGTCATCGCTGTCGGCGTCGGTCGGATCGCTGCCGAGGTCGACCTCCTCGGGGTCGGTGAGCCCGTCGCCGTCCGTATCCACGGCGTCGTCATCGTCACTCGCCTCGTTGGGATCGCGCTCGCCGGCGTCCACCGCACCGTCGTGATC
>DATLIL010000436.1:0-3948 GCA_035539475.1 Polyangiaceae bacterium | reverse complement strand
ACACACGCTGCTGGTGAGGCATGTGCCCCCGTCCGAGGCCTACTCAGGCGTTGATGAGCTCGTCGATGACGCCCATGCCGTCCTGGTCGTCGTCGTTGAACTGCGTGATGAACTCACCGGTGTCGGTGCGCACGCCGCACGCGGTGGCCAGCGTGGTCAGGATCTTGCTCGTGTAGCCCGAGAGCTCGATGTGCTGACCCGTCTTGAGGAAGCCGCGGGCGCCGCCGGCGAGCACGTGCGGCACGTTGTCACCGCTGTGGGCCGGGCCGTTCGAGACCGAGTTGGTCCACACGTTCACGCTGGCGTCGAGCAGGGTGCCGCCCTCCGGCAGCGTGTAGGCTGCCAGGCGCTCGAGAAAGTGGTTGAAGTAACGGGCGTGGATGCGGTCGATCTCGTGGTGGAGATTCTCGGCGTCGGGAATGCCCTCGCCGTCTCCACCATCGCTCATCACGCGGTGCGAGATGTAGTGGAAGGGCGGCGCCTCCACTCCATTGATCATGTACCGCGTATGATCGTTGCAACCACCGACTTGGAGCGTGGCCGTACGGGCACGATCCGAGGCAAAAGCGAAGGCGATCAGCTCGAGCTGCATACGAACTACCGCCTCCATATTTTCGTTGGCAGTCGGATCCTCGTCCAGGGCCTCGATAGCAGCTGCATCGAGCTCGGGACCGACCACCTCCGTGATCCCCATCTCCATGTCACGGATGCTGCTCAGGTGCAGATCCATACGCCGACGATCGTCGGCGCTCAGATCCGTACGCGAGAGCAGCGCATTGAGTTCCTGCCGGATCAGGTCGTTGACCGAGATCCGGCGTTGCAAGATCTTCTGGACGATCTCGGGGTCCGCACCCTCGAGACCGATCACGCGCTGGTACACGTTCCAGGGGTTGTTGTCGCCGATGCGGAGCTCGCCGCCCGGCCCGAACGAGAAGGCGTCGTCGCGGAAGGTGCCCTTGCGCCCTGCGTAGAGCGTGAGCGTGTCCTTGCCCGGCGTCATCTTGTTGGCGATGTAGTAGTCGATCGACTCGGCCACCGGCAGCTGGTCGGTGCCGTCACCCTGCACGGGGGCGCCGGTGCTGGCGGCGATCGGACCGCCGTCGTGGTTGTTCGAGTAGTGGAAGTCGAGACCGCGGACGAAGTTGAGCTTGTCGGCGAAGGCCACGAGCTCGCTGGTGGCGCGATCCGCGTCCTCACCCATCATCGACGCGGCGCTGATCGCGCCCATGTTGCGCGGCCAGAACATGTCCGGCTCGTCGTGGCCCTGCAGCGCGCCGTTCTGCTGCAGCATCATCGCCATGTACACCGGCGGCGCGGCTTGCTGCGCCTTGGCCTGGTTGTGGAAGAGGTCGAGAGCGGGCAGCCCCACCATGACGCCGCCCAAGCCACGAAGAAAACGTCGACGAGCGATCTGATTCTTGGGGTTCATGACCATTCCTCAGGGCAGGCGAGAGGTGAAGGCCTCGGTGGCGAGCAACTGGGTGACGAGGTCCTGGACGGACTCGGTGGTACGCGAGAGGCGTCCGGCCTGGTTGATCAGGTCGGCGTCCGCGGCCGTGTCGATCGAGCGACCGTAGAGGTACTCGATCCAGTTGCGGGAGTAGCAGGCGTGAGCCTGGTAGCTGGCCGCCATCTTCTTGATCAAATCGACGGGGCCGGCGTAGTTGAACGCCTGCTCGTCGAGCGTGTACGTGCCACTCGGATCGACGGTGTGTCCGTTCTCCGTGGTGCGGTAGCGACCGACGCCGTCGAGGCTCTCGAAGGCGATACCGAGCGGATTGATGATCGCCTGGTGGCAACCGGCGCAGGCTGCCTGGCTCGTCAGCTCCTCGATGCGCTGGCGGTTCGTCGAGTCGGGCTCGAGCGGCGGCACAGTGGTGTTGACGTTGTCGGGCGGCGGCGGGAGATCCAGGCACAGCACGCGCCGGGCGATGTGCACGCCGCGGATGATGATATTGGGCGTCTCCTGCTCGCCGTGCGTGGCGAGGAACCCTGCCTGCGTGAGCAAGCCCGCGCGCTGGGTCGGATCGAGCTCGACCCTGGCGAAGTTCGTTTCGTCGCCGCCTTCGGGTAGGCCGTAGACGTCGCGTACGCGGGAGTTGGCGAAGGTGTAAGGCGCCGTGAGCAGCTCGCTCAGACCCTTGTTCTGCGTGAAGATGACGTTGTCGACGAAGGTCAGCGCTTCTTGCTTGAGGTCCTCGGCGATGCCATCGACGAACTGCGGGTAGTCGTCCTCGTTCTTGCTGATCGTCTCGTACTCGCGCATCACGAGCAGCTGGTCGTGGAAGTTCTTGACCGACTCGGCGCCGGCCGCCGTGGTGATCAGGCGCTCGGCCTGAGCCAGGACACCGTCGCGCGTGCCCAGCTGCCCGCCGGCCGCCGCCGTGAACAGCTGGTCGTCCGGCATGGTGTTGGTGAGCGCGTACGACAGGCGCGTCGCGATCTCGTAACCGGTGAGCGGGATCTTGCCGTTGACGACCGCGCTCGACAGCTCGGTGCGGTAGAGGAAGTGCGGCGACTGGAACATCGCGCTGACCACGAGCTCGACACCGTCGACGAAGTTGTCGCCGCTGGTGATGAGCGTGGCGCCCTGGTCGAACAGCGCCTGGTAGCGCGAGACCTCGTCCGGCGTGAGCGGGCGGCGGAAGGCGCGCAGACCGAAGCTCTCGATGAACGTCTTGGCGGTGCTGTCCGGCGCGAACTGAGACACCATCGCGGGGTCGTGGGCCACGGTCGCGCCGAGCGTCTCGGCGGCCGTCTGGTAGTCGAGGCGCAGATCCGAGGGCACCGTGAGCACGGAGCCGTTGGTGTCGAAGGCGGTGAGCAGCGGCTCGGCGACGAAGGCGTCCGACAGCCCGAGGGGTGATGCGAGGCGCAGTACGTCGCGAACGGTATTTTCGTACTGCAGGTGATTCAGGCGCACGAACCGCGTGCTGGTCGCAGGCACGCTGACGATCGGCCCGCTGAACGGCGACGTGTCCGCCGGCTTGGGAATGTTGGTACCGCCACCTGAAGCGCCTACACCGTCGCCTGGGGTCATACCGCCGGTGGAGCCGGCGCCCGACTCTTCACCCGCGATGACGCCCGTGCAGGCAGCAGCCAGCAGCAGGGGCATCGCGAGGAGCGGAAACGCATGACGTGAGTCCATGGGTGTTCCTTCAGAGGAGAAAGAGCCTCTGGTCATAATTTGCTAACGCCACCGGAATTCCTGCGAACGACAGCTGCCCGGCACGGGGCAAGGTCGGTATCGCAGCCGAACCGATCACCCAGACTAATGGCGTCGCAAGTGCGAAACCTTCAGGACAAGGGCGCTGAAATCGACACGTCGCTGAGCGAATAAGCCCCGGGTCTATCGACGATTTTTGCGTAGCTGTGCCCGCCGGGGAGTGAGGCGATACGCGAGCTCGGTTTGAGCACAAAAAGGCAGGAATGGACGCTCGAGCCCGGAGCGATCACCGGCCGGTAAAAAATGTTTTTTTACTTCCAGCGCACCAGCCCCCGAAGGCTGCGTGCGAGCGCTGTTCTGACCGCCCGGACCGCCGGAGTCACTCACTCCACCGGGTGACCGTCAGCAGCCGCCGCCGGACCCGCACACGAACACGTTTTGATGGATGCCCGACGGGCCGCTCTGACCATCGGCGCTCGCGTAGGCCGAGTTCGTGCCGCCCGGACCGCCAGGCCCAGCCTGACCCCCGCTGTAGGCGATCGTACCGACCGTCGTCAGGCTGCCGCTGTAGCGAAAGACGCCTACCGACATCCCGCCCCGAGCACCCGAGCCACCGCCGCTGTGACCGCCGGTGCCACCCTTCCCGCCCTTGCCGCCGGCTCGAGAGTCGCCTGACGATGTGCCGCCCTTGCCACCGTCACCGCCCGGCTGTCCAGCGCCGCCAGCGCCGCCTGTGCCGCCTGTGCCGCCGACGCCGAGCTCGACGTTGACATCTATCAGAG
>DATLIL010000435.1:0-1603 GCA_035539475.1 Polyangiaceae bacterium | reverse complement strand
GGTGGTGGGGCGCAATGCATCGCTGCAGTCGGGCATGAACGCGTGGCTCGCCTTCATACTGGACTTGCCCCGGTTTCGTGGAGAGGTGAGCGTTGGGATCAGGGTAGCGGGTTTGGGGGCAATGTGTCCTCCTTCTCTTGCTTTCTGGGTCCATCTTTTGGTTCGGCCGAGAGCATCTTTTCGTCCCGGCCTGCACGCACGTAGAGCCGTCGCGCGCAGGGGCGGTCAAGGTCGGCCGTCGCGCCAACCTCGCCTGCCGTTGCGACATCTCCAGGCCGTACCTTGACCGCCCCGAGCACGGCGGCAGGATGGTGTGCGTCGGGATCGAGGGTGCCTTCTTCCTGCTGGCGCTCGAACTCGACGGGCGACAGGTAGCCGAGCGACGAGTGCCGGCGGCGCGGATTGTAGAAGCCCTCGATGAACTCGAAGACTGCCATGCGCGCCTCGGCCTGCGTCCGGAACCGTCGCCGGTCCAGCAACTCGCATTCGAGCGTGGCGAAGAAACTCTCCACCATCGCATTGTCGTAGGCATCGCCGACCGATCCCATCGAGGGGCGCACGCCCGCCTCACGGCAGCGCTTGCCGAACTCGATGGACGTATATTGCGAGCCCTGGTCGGAGTGGTGGATCACGTCTTTCGCGCGCCGCTGCCAGAGTGCCATGCTCAATGCATCGAGCACGACCTGCGTGTGCAGCGTGGTGGCCATTGACCAGCCCACGATCCGGCGGCTGAAGACATCGAGCACGACGGCGAGGTAGAGGAACCCCGCCCACGTCGGTATGTACGTAATATCAGCCACCCACAGCATATTTTGCCTTTCAGCGACAAACTTCCGGTCGACGAGATCGGGAGCCTGGCGGCCCCCGCCCCGCACCGTCGTGGTGACGAACTTGCGACGGCTGACGCCGGCGAGATCTGCCGCCCGCATCAGCCGCGCCACACGCTTGCGGCTGACGCGGATGCCGACCTCGGCCAGGTCGAATTGGATGCGCGGCACACCGTAGGTGCCCTTCGAGGCCGTGTGCGCAGTGCGGATCTTCTCCGTCAGCTCCGCATCCGTTGCGGCGCGCGACGATGGCGAACGCTTGACCCATGCGTGATAGCCGCTGGGGGAGACACCCAAGGTGCGGCACATCACGGTGATGGGGTAGCTGGCTCGGTTCTCGCTCACGAACTTCCATCCTTCCCTGGGATTTTGTTCGTCTCCCGAGCGAACCAAGCCGTTGCTTTTGAGAGGATATCCCTCTCCATCTTGAGCTGACGGTTCTCGCGCCGCAGGCGCACCAGTTCCTGGCGCTCGGCCGTGGTCAGGCCGTCGGCGCGGCGGCCCTCGTCACGGTCAGTCTGGGCGAGCCAGTTGCGGATCGATTGTGCGGTCGGCCCGAACTCGCGCGAAAGCTCCTCCGGCGTCCGGCCGGAACGCGCCAGCTCGACCATCTGACGTCGGAACTCGGGTGGGTAGGGTGCTCTTCGCTTCGACATCGTGAACTCCTTCGACCCAACAGGTCGGGTGTCCACGAAACCGGGTCAACTTCAAAGTCGGTCCGGAAGAGCCCGCGAAGCTATACGCCAGCGCGAGCGGCTCGTCTTGCGAAAGAGGTC
>DATLIL010000434.1:0-10044 GCA_035539475.1 Polyangiaceae bacterium | reverse complement strand
GCGGCGGCTCGAGCGGCGCGCCCGGGCAGTCGTCGGAGTCCGACGCGGACAGCGTGGTGCCGTTGATTTGCGCCGTCACGGAGACGCTGTTCGTGACGCCGTTCACGTCGGTCTGGATGGTGCCGCCGAACGTGCAGGGCGCTCCCGGCTCGCCGTCGCTCGGCTCGACCGCTTCACCCGCGGGCACGATCGTGTCGAGCTTGCAGCTTTGCGCGGGCGGGTCGTCGGTCTTGATGGACGGAGTGCCGTTGTCGTCCTGGACCGTGATCACGGTCCCGACGGGTAGGCCGCCCGCACCGCTGTTCGTCACCGTGGCCGTCCACGTGGATGTGAACTGCTTGGGGGAACCTGGCGGGTTGGTCACCGTATTGGAGCAGTCCTTCACGATACTGACGGCGCAGGTCTCGAAGCTCGAGAGCACGAAATCCTTCAGCGTCGCCGTGATCGACTGCGAGGATCGCGTCTCGGCCATGAAGCTCGAGAAGCAGGTGTTGCCGCCGACGAGATCGGTCAGGTTGAGCCCGCCCTCGAAGAAGCCGCCAGGGGGTATGTCGGCGTCGTTGCCGTTCACGCCCTTGGTCTCGGTGGGCCAGTTCGTCGGGTTCAGCGGAGCGGAGTTGATGGTCGCGCAGGCGAGGTCATCGGTGGCGCCGCCTTCCAGGCAGAAGACGTGCGTGTCGTTCTGATCGGGCGCCGGAACGCCGCCGGCGACGAACTTCGGGCCAAAGATCACGTTCTGGCCCTTCTGTTCGACGACGTCCCACTTGTAGACGCCGATGTTGCCGATCGTGCCGCCCTGCGTGAAGTCGCTCAGGATCAGGACGTCGCCCACGGCGTGGACGCCGCTGAAGTCGTCGGTGCCCTTGGCATTGTCGACGAGGGTGATCTTGTTCTTGAAGAACCAGAAGCCGATCTGCGCATCGCCGTCGACGGCATACCGATTCGCGCCGAAGTAGGCGACGAGGTCGCCGTTGAGCACGTACGCGGCGGCGTAGGCCGTGATGAGCTCGTCCTTGTCGGGTGCGGAGCCTTCACCCCAGTGCCAGACGCTGAGATCGTCGATGTCCTTGGAGCCCTGGGTAAAGATCGAATGATTGGGCCCGTCCGTCGTGGGCCCGGCGGTCCTGATCGCGTTGCCGCCGGTGAATACCGTGTTCCAATCCTCGCCCAGCTGGGTGGTCGAGTCGGTGACGTCCCCCTCGAGCTCGAACAGGCTGAGCAGGTGTACCTTCTCCTGCGCCGTGTTCGTGGCCTCCTTTTGCCCGTCCCCGCAGGCGGCGAACAGCGGCAGCACCGCCAGGCTCGCAGCCAGCAGTGTTTTTCTCCTGAGCTTCAACCGTCGATATTCGGCACTCATTGCGGCTTCTCTCCTTTTCGCGTTTCAGCGAATGAGTGCCGGTCGTAAGCACTTGTCGTACCGAGGCATCTCCCGGCGCCGAGCCGCGTCGATGGCCCGACAGGAGCAGACACGCCACGCGGCGAGCGGCAACGATCGACGTGCGAACGGTGCTGCAGAGCGCTGCCTGTCAACACCGCCACAAGCGGCTACCCCACGTTCGCGGCCCGCTCGCGGAAGTTCTGACGCGCTGGCGAGGCGGGAGGCGACCTCCTGTCGCGTAGTGCGCCGCTGCGGGGCCTTTTCCCCTTCTGGCTTGCCGCCACTTTGGCGCCGTGGTTCCCGTCCGGCGTGCTGCTCGCCAAGGTCGCCGTCCCTGTGCCGCTCGGGCAGGCGTTCAGCTACACGGTAGAGGCGGAGCTCGCCGAGCGGGTGCGGCGGGGCTCGCGCGTGCTGTGCGAGTTCGGCCGCAGGCGGGTGCTCGGCATCGTGCTCGACGTCGGTGACCGTGAGCCCGACGTCCCGCTCGAAAAGCTCAAGCCGATCAGTGCGCTGGTCGACCCCGAGCCAGTGTTGCCCGACGAGTTGCTCGATTTTCTGCAGGAGCTGGCGCGCTACTACCTGAGCCCGATCGGCGAGGTGATCCAGCTGGCGCTGCCCGCTGTCGAGCGCAGCGCCGCCGACGCCCTGGGCAGTCAGGAGGCGTTACCCGCGCGTGTGGTGGGTCGCATGGTGCAGGTCGTGCGCGCTCTCGACCGCGAGCCGGAGGAGAAGCTCAAGGGCAAGGCCCCCGAGCTCCTGCGCGAGCTCAGAGAAAACGGCCCCAAGACGCTGGCCGAGCTCGGCAAGACCTTCTCCACGGCGCGCGCGCTGGTGACCAAGCTCAGCGCCCTCGGTCTAGTCGAGATCGAGCGGCGCGAGACCAGCGTCGACCCGTTCACGGAGCCGGTGGCGCGGGATACGCCGCCGGAGCTCACTGCCGCGCAACGGGAGGCGGTCGAGGCCATCGTCGGCGCGCTCGACCAGAAGGTGCGCCAGGGTTTCTTGCTCGACGGCGTGACGGCCTCGGGCAAGACGGAGGTCTACCTCCGCGCCGTGCAGCGCTGCCTGGAGCTCGGGCGCGGCGCGATCGTGCTGGTGCCGGAAATTGCGCTCACGCCGCAGCTGGTCTCGCGTTTCCGCGCGCGGCTCGGTGAGCGCATCGCCGTGCTCCACAGCGGCCTGACCGATCGCGAGCGCCACGCCATGTGGCGGGCGCTACGCCGCGGTGAGGTGCGCGTGGCCGTTGGCGCGCGCTCGGCGTTGTTCGCGCCGGTGCCGGACCTGGGGCTCGTCTGCATCGACGAGGAGCACGACGGCTCCTTCAAGCAAGAGGACGGCGTGCGCTACCACGCGCGCGACATGGCGCTGCTCCGGGCGCACCGCGCCGGTGCTGTCTGCGTGCTCGGCTCGGCCACGCCCTCGCTGTCGAGCGTGGCGCTCGTGCGGCAGGGCAAGCTCACGCGCCTGGAGCTGCCCGCACGCGCGCGCAGCAGCAGCAGCTTGCCCGAGGTCGAGGTCGTGGATCTCCGCACCGTCGGCGCTGCTCCGGGCGGAGAACGCCTGCTGACCATCCCGCTCTACCGCGCGCTCGAGCGCGTGCTGGCAGAGAAGCAGCAGGCCATCCTGTTCCTCAACCGCCGCGGCTTTGCCCCCAGCTTGATCTGCGACTCTTGCGGCAAGATCCTCGAGTGCCCCAACTGCTCGGTGGCGCTCACGCTGCACCGCTTCGGCGGCGCCCGCGCGCTCTGCCACTACTGTGACTTCAGCTGCTCGGCGCGCGATCGCTGCCGGCATTGTCAGAGCGAGCGCATGAGCGAGGAGGGCGCCGGCACCGAGCGCATCGAGAGCGTGCTGGGCGAGCTGTTCCCCGACGCGCGCATCGCCCGCCTGGATCGCGACGTGGCGGCCGGCGCCAAGAGCGCCAAGGTGCTCGACCGCATGCGCCGCGCGGAGGTCGACATCCTGGTCGGTACGCAGATGGTGACCAAGGGCCATGACTTGCCCAACGTGACGCTGGTCGGAGTGCTGAACGCCGACGCCGCGCTGTCGCTGCCGGACTTCCGCGCTGCCGAGCGGACATTTCACCTGCTCGTGCAGGTCGCGGGGCGTGCTGGCCGCGGAGAAACACCAGGCAGGGTCCTGATTCAGACCCGGCAGCCCGAGCACGCGGCCGTGCGCTTTGCGGTGCGACACGACGTGCAGGGGTTCATCGAGGCCGAGCTCAGGGATCGCGAGGAGCTCGGTTATCCACCGTTCAGACGGATGGCGATGGTGCGCATCGACGCGGTCGAAGAAGGCCGGGCGCGCGGCGAGGCGGACAAGCTCTCGCGCATGGCCGTGCGCGCCGCCCCGCCGGGTGTGCAGATTTCGGCGCCTGCGCCCGCGCCGCTGGCACGGCTGCGCAGCCGATTCCGCTTTCAGTTCGTACTCAGATCCGCTGATCGCGCAGCCTTGCGCAGCGCACTCCTGGCGGTGGCCCGGGCCAGCGTGGATCGGCACGTGCGAATGGCGATCGACGTCGATCCTGTCAGCATGCTGTAATGCCGCGTCCGTCAATGCTGCTTTCGAAACGCTTCTGGCTCGTGCTCGCCGGGCTGCTCTGCTCGAGCTCTCCGGCTCTCGCCTTCGAGCGGCAGTGGCACCTCGGCGGTGGTGGCGGCGTCGTCTTGCCGCCGGGCGACTACTCGACGGGGCCCGCTGTCGGCGCCCACCTGGCCTACGGGCTCTCCGACGTCTTCGACCTGCGCCTCGAGCTGCTCGGCTCGCGTCACACGCACGACGTCACGCCGACGGCTACCGTGCTCTCCGGCGCCGCCGGCATCGCCTACAAGCTCGACATCATCGAGTGGGTCCCGTACGCCGGCGCGCTCGCCGGTTACACCTGGTCGGACCCGGATCTACCCAGCGACGACGGCCCACACCGCTCACCCACGGTCGGCTTCATTCTCGGCGTCGACTATGGCTTTTCGCGCAGTTTCGGCATGGGCGCCGCGTTTCGCGAGGACCTGCTCTTGAGCGGCGGCGGCGCGCAGGGCGCGTTCCTGCTGCGCGCTGAATACCGCTGGGGCTGGTAGTTTCAGCCCGATTTTTGCGGCAGCGGCTCGCGGATGTTACCTAAAGCGGGTGAGGCTCCCGATCGCGATCGCCGTCGTCCTGAGCGTCGCGGCCTGTGACCGGAGTCTGGCCGACGCCAGGCCTCAGGGGGCGACACAGCTGGCACGCAGCGCGACCCCGGCCCCGAGCTCGAGCGCGGCCGTAGCGGCGGTCGAGCTCGCCGCGTCGCCGCTCGCCAGCAGCCACGCCGACGCCATCCGCAAGGAGGATTGGCAGGCTGCCGCGGACCAGCTCGACGCGCTCGGTTCCGACCTCCTGAGCAAGCCCGAGCTGCGCTACGCGCGGGCCCGTGCAGCGCTCGAGCTCGCGCAGTACGAGCGCGCGCTGGAGCTCCTGGTCGGCCTGGAAGCGGCTCTGCCGGCGCTCGCGGACCGCGTCCGCCGTCTGCGCGCCGAGGCCCAGCTCGAGGCGGGCCCCTACGAGGAGGCGGCCGCCTACTACCTGCAGCAGCGCGACGCGGCGTCGTTACTCTCGGCGGGCACCGCCCTGCGTCGCGCGGGCAAGCTGGCCGAGTCCCGCTCGGCGCTCGAGCGAGCTCTTTCTGCGGCCAAGGACGGCAAGGGCCAGAAGCTCTTGCCCGGCATTCACGCCGAGCGCGCCGCCCTGTTCGAGCAGCAGGGCGACAAGCAGCGCGCGGTCACCGAGCTGCGCTGGCTGGCTCTGGAGGCGCCGCGCAGCGAAGCCGCTCGCGACGCCGACGTGCGCCTGGCTGCTCTCGTACCTCCGCGCGCGCTCACCAAGGACGAACGCGCCGCCCGGCTCCTGACCTTCGCGGAGGCCGGGATGACCGAGGCCGTCGAGGCGGAGATCCAGAAGCTTGCCGCGACCAGGGGCCCGGCGCTCGGTCGCGGCAAGGTGGCGTACGCGCGTGGCTACGCGCTCTACATCGCCCGAAGTGACTACGCACGCGCTTCGGAGCTGCTTTCGCTGGCTGCGCGCGAGGGTGCTCCCGATCCGGCCAAGGCCAGCTTCTATGCCGCGCGCGCGATGGCCCGGGGGCAGCAAGACGACCGCGCGATCGCGGCCTACCGCGAGCTCGCGCGGCGCTACCCGAAGACGATGTGGGCCGAGTACGGCACGTATCTCGTGGCCCGGACGCTCTACGCGGGCGGTCGCTTCAGCGAGGCGCTGACGAGCTACGACGCGTACCTGGCGCGCTACGGTAAGAAGGCGCCCCATCTCGGCGAGGTGGCCTATGAGCGCGCCGTCTCGCTGCTGGCCGCAGGGCGCTACCCGGAAGCCGCGCGGTCCTTCGAGCAGCTACGGCAGAAGGCTCGCGACGCTCGCGAACGCGCACGGCTGCTCGAGCTCGAAGGCGCCGCTCGAGCCGGAGCGGGCGACAAGGTCCTCTCGGCCGAGCTCTTTCGCAAGGCCGTCAACGAGCAACCGCTGAGCTTTGCCGCGCTGGCCGCCGCGACGCGCCTGGAGCGAATGGGGGAGTCCGCTCCTGCTCCGCTGGCCGTCCCGTCGCCCGCGCCGACGCCGGGTCCGCCGCCGCTCGTCATCGCTTTGCCCGAGCCCGTCGGACTGCTCAGCGAGCTCGGCCTCGATCGCGAAGCAGAGTCCGAGCTCTTGCCGCGCGAGCGCGCGCTCGAAGGGCAGCACGCTGCGCGCGGACGCGAGGCGCTGTGCCGCGCCTACGGCCAGCTCGACGTCGCCGCGAGGCGCTACCAGATCGGGCAGAGCTACGTCGACGGCTCCGTGCTGCGAAGCGCGCCGTCGCCCGCCACGCTCTGGCAATGGGAGTGCATCTACCCGCGGCCCCACGAGCTCCTGGTGCGCGAGGCCAGCGTGAACCTCGGCATCTCGGAGACCCTGCTCTGGAGCATCATGCGGCAAGAGAGCGGCTTTCGTCCGGACGTGGTCTCGCCCGCCAACGCCATCGGCTTGATGCAGCTCATTCCTCCCACCGCCGAGCGCGTGGCCAAGGAGCTCAGCCTCCCTTACCAGCCGGAAGCCCTGCGCAGCCCGGCCTACAACCTCAAGCTCGGCAGCTTCTATCTGAAGAAGCTGCTGGATCTGTTCGGCGGCAACTTCGCCCTGGCCGCGGCTGCTTACAACGCGGGCCCGCAGGCAGTGTTTCGCTGGCTCGAGAACTCGGCCGATCTGCCGCTCGACGTCTTCGTCGCGCGCATTCCGTTCGAGGAGACGCAGGGCTACGTGGAGCGGGTGCTCGGCAACCAGGCTCGCTATCGCTATGTCGAGGCCGGAGAGGCCGGGGTACCCAAGCTCGCCCTGGAGCTCCCTCGCGGTCTCAAGGCGCCGCCCGATCTCTACTGAGCACCAGCGGGCGCCGGGCCGCACCGTTTTGGCTGGTTCGTTGAGAAGAACTGGCCGCTTTTTGGCACGCCCTCGTGGCACCTAAAGTTCGGGTTCCAGGGCCTCCTTGGCGCCCGTTACAGGAAATTTGCAGGTGGACGTCTCCAGCCGTGCTTTCCCTGAAGCTTTGGGCGTCTGGCTCCATTGCAAGGGGGAGGCCACGGATCCCGTGCGCCGCGTCGCCCATTTCTCGAGGTTGCGATGAGGTTTCTCAAAGTTTCGCTGATCCTTCCTGCCCTGCTCGGCCTATGCGTGGTCGGCTGCGGTAGTGGAGACGCTCCCTCGTCCAAGGGCGGCCAGAACCCCGGCAGCGGCGGCTCCGCCGGCGGGGGAGGGCAGGGGTCCGGCGGCACGGCCGGTACACCCCCCGTCACCGGGCTGGGCTCACCCGGGCGCGTCACGTTCCGCAGGCTGAACGCCCGGGAGTACGACAACACCATCCGCGACCTGATCGGGCTCGACCTCAAGCCCTCGGTCACGCACGAGTTTCCCGCTGACGAGTTCGGCGACGGCTTCGACAACGACGGCGACGTGCTCACCACCTCGCAGCTCTCCGCCGAGAAGTACCTGGAAGCCGCCCAGGACGTGATCGAGACCGCGATGGCCGACCCCACGGCTCGCGCCAAGATCATGCCCTGCGAGCCCTCCGGGGCGACCGAGGCCACCTGCATCTCCAGCACGGTGACTGAGTTCGCTCGCCGTGCCTTCCGCCGTCCGGTCCCCGCCGATGAGCTCGCTCCCTTCCTCACTCTCGTCGACGTCGCCAAGGGCAAGGGCGACACCGCCGAAGTGGGGCTGAAGCTCGTGCTCGAGGCGTTGCTCATGGCGCCCGACTTCCTGTTCATGGCGGAGCCGGACCCCACGCCGAGCGTGGTGCGCGCGCTGAACGACTACGAGCTCGCCACCCGCCTCTCGTACTTCATCTGGTCCAGCATGCCGGACGAGACGCTGTTTCAGGCCGCCGCCGCGGGGACCCTGGTCCAGCCCGCCGAGACCGTCAAGCAGGTGCAGCGCATGCTCGCCGACCCGAAGGCTATCGCTTTCTCGGACGTGCTCGCTCGCCAGTGGATGCAGACCGTGGCGCTCGAGGTAGCGGAGCCGAGCACCGCCGTCTTCCCGATGTGGAACGACGGCCTCAAGTCCGCCATGGATCAGGAGCTGAAGTCGTTCCTGGCTCCCATCGTGACGGGCATGACGCCCGTCAGCGATCTGCTCACCGCGAACTACACCTACGCGAACCGCGCGCTCGCCGAGTTCTACGGCCTGCCCAACGCGGCCGCGCTGACCGACGCCTTCGTGAAGGTGGACCTCGACGTCACGCGCCGCGGTGGCGTGCTCCGGCAGGGCAGTTTCCTGGTGCTGACCTCGCATCCCGATCGCAACTCGCCGACCAAGCGCGGCAAGTGGATCCTCGATCGCATCCTCTGCAATCCGCCTGACCCGCCGCCCGCCAACGTGCCCGCACTCGATACCGAGGTGTCGTTCCAGGGCACGATGCGGCAGCGGCTGGAGCAGCTGCACACGAGCGCCGGCCTCGCCTGTCAGGGGTGCCATGCCGTGATCGACCCCATGGGTTTCGCACTCGAGAACTACGACGCTGTCGGTCTCTGGCGTGAGATGGACAACGGTTATCCGATCGACGCCAGCGGAGTGATGCCGATCACGAACGTGCCTTTCAACGGCGCCGCCGAGGTCACCGCGGCTATCGCGGCCGACGCCCGCTTCCCGGCCTGCGTCGCCAAGCAGATCCTGACCTTCGCCGTGGGTCGTCACACGACCGACGACGATCGTCCGCTGATCGACCAGCTCGGCGTCGATTTCGCCACTGCCGGTTCGCTGATGCCCAAGCTGGTCGAGCTCGTCGCCACCAGCCCTGCCATGACCTCCCGCGCCACGGAGGCCCCGTGATCCCCATGAAACGCTTTCGTCTGTCTCGTCGAGCCTGTCTGCGTGGAGCTGGAGTCGCCATGGCGTTGCCCTGGCTCGAGATCATGGAGCCGCCGGTGGCTCGCGCGCAGACCCTCAACCCGCTGCGCTTCCTCAGTGTCTACTCGCCCAACGGCATGTTGATGGACAAGTGGACGCCGGTGAACACCGGCATGGGTTACACGACGCCGGAGCTCCTGGCCTCGCTCGACCCGTACAAGGCGGACTTCAACGTCCTCACCGGCCTCGGCAACTACACGGCCAGCCTGGGTAACATCTTCGGCGGCTCGCACACCCGTGCCTGCGGCTCGTCGCTCACGCAGTGCCCGATCGCCTCGCCCGACCAGACCGCGGACATCTCGAACGGCATCTCGCTCGATCAAGTCATCGCCAACGAGATCGGTACGCAGACGCTGCACAAGTCGATGGTGGTGGGCTCGCGCGCCAGCAGCGTCACCGGCAATTGTGAGGACAGCTACAGCTGCGCCTACAACAACAACATCTCCTGGTCGGGACCGACAACGCCGATGGGCAAGCAGATCAACCCGAAGGACATCTTCGACAGTCTGTTCGCGGATCTGCCGACGGATCCGATGATGCCGGCGCCTCCGGTCGACAACAAGGCGTTCTACCAGAAGAGCATCCTCGACGTGGTCATGGGGCGCGCCGAAGCACTCAAGGCCAAGCTCGGCAAGACGGACAAGGCCAAGCTGGAGGAATACCTCTCGGCCGTGCGCGAAGTCGAGATGCGCATTGCGCGCCTGATCGACGGCACCGTCAGCATGCGCGAGTGCAACCTCCCGCCGGCGCCGGCCGACCTCACTGACGAGCTGCCCTTCCAGGAACATCTGGACACGATCTCCGACCTGATCGCGCTCGCCTTCCAGTGCGACATCACGCGTGTCGGCACGTTCATGTTCGAGCACTCGTTCGACGACCTCCACACCTTCGGCTTCCTCGGCGTGAACGGTGACCACCACGACATCACGCACGATCCCGACGGCGACGCTCAGGAACAGATCATCAACAACTTCTACGTCGAGCGCTTCGCCTACCTGGTGGGCAAGCTGAAGGCCGCCACCGAGGGCGACAGCAACGTGCTCTACAACTCGATCGTCTACTTCACGAGCGAGTTCGGCAACGCCTTCGTCCACGACCACCGCAACTTGCCCATGATCGTGGCCGGCAACGCCGGCGGCAAGTTCGCGACGGGTCAGCACATCAACTACCCGCTCGCTCCGGGTGACGGCGAGGGTGTCGACGGTCGCGGCCATCGCGACGACACCCAGCTCGCCCACCTGCACCTG